>CADCTH010000046.1 GCA_902805495.1 uncultured Actinomycetospora sp. | reverse complement strand
GCTGGTGGCCACCGGTGACGGCGGCAGCGCCTCGGCGGCGGCCTCCCCGACGTCGCTGGCGGGCAAGCTGCTGCGCTTCGACCCGTTCGGGCGACCCGCGCCGGGCACGCCCGACCCGGCGTCGTCGGTGGTCGGCAGCGGGCTGCACGCGCCCGGCGACGTCTGCGCCGACCCGTCGTCGGGCCTAACCTGGGTCACCGACCGCGCCGGGGCCCGCGACGTCCTGCTGGCCGTGCGGCCCGGGGTCGCGCCGGGCCCGGAGGCGACGGCGGCGCCGGCCTGGACCTGGCCCGAGCGCCCCGGCGTCGCGGGCTGCGCGGCGCTGCCGGGCACGCTCGTCGTCGGACTCGAGGGATCGGCGGCGATGTTCGTGCTGCGCCCCACCCCGCAGGGCTCGTTCGTCGGGACGCCGCAGGCCGTCCTGGCGGGCACGTACGGACGGATCACGGCGGCGGACGTCGCCTCCGACGGCCTCATCTGGTTCACCACCGCCAACAAGGACGGCGGCGGGACGGTCACGCCGACCGACGACCGCGTCGTGCGCATCCGCCCGCCCTCGGGCGGCGCGAGCGGGGCCGACTAGCCCACGCCTCGCGAGTGATCGAAGTACCGATACGGACACTCAACGTCAGCGACGCCACTTCGCTGACACTCCCGGACACACCACGGCCCCGTCCCTCACCCGGGGGGTGGGGAGGAACGGGGCCGTGGGCCTGCCCTGATCTGGGGAGCGGATCAGGAGAAGGAGAGCATGCTCGACCCGCTCTCGACGGCGTCGTCGATCGACTGGGCGCCGGCGCCGGTCCCGTCGTGGACCTGGCCGGTGACCTCGTTCACCGCGCCCGAGATCTCCTGCTCGGTGTCGGTGGCATGGCTCCCGACGGGCACGCCCGCGTCGTTCGCGTGCGTCTGCAGGTCCGAGGTCAGCGCCGAGGTGATGCGGTTGACGTCGTGCTGCACCGCGGAGGCGTGGCCACCCACGAACTCCTCGCCGCCCTTGACCGTCGTCGGCACCTCGGTCCCGGGGAGCTCCTCGGCGCTCTCGACGGTGCCGGACACGACGTCCTCGACCGTGGACGCGGTGTTGTCGAAGCTCGGCGCCTCGTCGGCGAACGCGAACGACGCGGTCCCGCCGGCGAGGGCGAGCGCGGCCGCCGCGGTGAACGCGCCGCGGCCGGCGATCTTGCCGACCGTGCTGGCCTGACGGGCACGGTGTGCACCCATACGGACCCTCCTGTACATCGTGTGGCGTCGGGGGGATGAACCGGACGGTGGCACAGCTGGGGTTGCTGGTGACACCCGGTTCAGGAGCGGCTACACGCTGCTCCTGAATCCCCCAACGGGAGGAACCCGGTCGGGTTACGGGGAGGTCTCGAAAAAAGATGTTGGTCGGGCGCGACCGGTCAGCGGCAGCGCTCGAGCACCAGCTCCTGGACACGTGCGGCGTCGGCCTGTCCCCGGGTGGCCTTCATCACGGCGCCCACGATCGCGCCGGCCGCCTTGGTCTTGCCGGCCCGGATCTTCTCGGCGACGGCGGGCTGCGCCGCCAGCGCCTCGTCCACCGCGGCGGTGAGCGCGCTCTCGTCGCTCACGACGGCCAGGCCCCGGCCGGCGACGACCTCGTCGGGCTCGCCCTCGCCCGCGAGGACGCCGTCGACGACCTGGCGGGCGAGCTTGTTGGTCAGCGTGCCCTCGGCCACCAGCGCCACCACGCGGGCCACCTGGGCCGGCGTGATCGCCAGCGCGGGCAGCGCGACGCCGGCGGTGTTGGCCTGCTGCGCGAGGTAGGACACCCACCACGACCGTGCGGCCTCGGGCGGGGCGCCGGCGTCGACGGTGTCGGCGACGAGGTCCAGCGCGTCGGCGTTGACGAGGTCGCGCAGCTCCTCGTCGGACAGGCCCCACTCGGTCTGGATGCGTGCGCGGCGCTCCCACGGGCGCTCGGGCAGGCGCGCGCGCAGCGTCTCGACCCAGTCGGCCGAGGGCTCCAGAGGCGGCAGGTCGGGCTCGGGGAAGAAGCGGTAGTCGGCGAAGGTCTCCTTCGGCCGCCCCGGCGACGTCGTCCCCGACTGCTCGTCGAAGTGCCGGGTCTCCTGGCGGATGGTGCCGCCGGAGAGCAGCACGCCGGCGTGACGGCCCATCTCGTAGCGCACCGCGCGCTCCACCGAGCGCAGCGAGTTGACGTTCTTGGTCTCGGTGCGCGTGCCGAACGCCGACGTGCCCTTGGGCATCAGCGACACGTTCGCGTCGCAGCGCATCGAGCCCTGGTCCATGCGCACGTCGGAGACGCCGAGCCCGCGCAGCACATCGCGCAGCGCCGTGACGTAGGCGCGCGCGACCTCCGGCGCCCGCACGCCGGCGCCGACGATGGGGCGCGTGACGATCTCGATCAGCGGGACGCCCGAGCGGTTGTAGTCGAGCAGCGAGTAGTCCGCGCCGTGGATGCGCCCGGTGGCGCCGCCGACGTGCAGGGACTTGCCGGTGTCCTCCTCCATGTGCGCGCGCTCGATCTCCACGCGCCACGTGGTGCCGTCGTCGAGCGGCACGTCGAGGTACCCGTCGAAGACGATCGGGTCCTCGTACTGGGAGATCTGGAAGTTCTTCGGCATGTCCGGGTAGAAGTAGTTCTTCCGGGCGAAGCCGGAGCGCTCCCGCACCTGGCAGTTCAGGGCCAGGCCGATCGTGATCGCCGACGCGACGGCCGCGCCGTTGACCCGCGGCAGCGCGCCCGGCAGGCCCAGGCAGACCGGGCAGACGTTCGTGTTGGGCTCGGCGCCGAACGCGTTGGCGCAGCCGCAGAACATCTTGGTCGTGGTGTTGAGCTCCACGTGCACCTCGAGGCCCATGACGGGGTCGAACTGCTCGCAGACCTCCTCGACGGTGTAGGGGGCGGACTCGACCCCTGGCATCGAGACGGCGGTCATCGGGAGCCCTCCAGGGCACGGAGTTCGGGGATGCGCGGGCCGGTGGACTCGCCGCGCGCGGTCTCGTAGGCCGCGGCCACGCGGTAGGCGCGGTCGTCGGCGAGGGCGGGCGCCATGACCTGCAGGCCGACGGGCAGGCCGTCGTCGGCGGAGGTCCCGCACGGCACCGAGAGCGCCGCGTTGCCCGCGAGGTTGCTCGGGATCGTGCAGAGGTCGGCGAGGTAAATCGCCAGCGGGTCGTCGGCGCGCTCGCCGATCGGGAACGCCGTGGTGGGCGTGGTCGGCGAGACGAGCACGTCACAGGTCTCGAACGCGGCGGTGAAGTCGCGGACGATCAGCGTCCGCGCGCGCTGCGCCTTGCCGTAGAGCGCGTCGTACGAGCCGGCCGACAGGGCGTAGGTGCCGATCATGATGCGGCGCTTGACCTCAGCGCCGAACCCCACCTCGCGGGTCAGCGACATGACGTCGTCGGTCGAGCGTGTCCCGTCGTCGCCGACGCGCAGGCCGTAGCGCATCGCGTCGAAGCGGGCGAGGTTGCTCGACGCCTCGCTCGGCGCGATGAGGTAGTAGGCCGGCAGGGCGTAGGAGAACGAGGGGCACGACACCTCGACGACGTCGGCGCCCAGCTCGCCCAGCACCCGCACGGCGTCGGTGAACGCGGCCGACACGCCGGGCTGGTAGCCCTCGCCGGCGAACTGGCTCACGACGCCCACCCGCACGCCGGCCAGGTCGCCGCGGGCGCCGGCCAGCGCGGCCTCGACCACCGGCGGCAGCGGCGCGTCCACCGACGTCTGGTCGCGCGGGTCGTGCCCGCCGATCACCTCGTGCAGCAGGGCGGCGTCGAGCACCGACCGCGCGCACGGCCCGATCTGGTCCAGCGACGAGGAGAACGCGACGAGGCCGAAGCGCGACACGGTGCCGTAGGTCGGCTTGACCCCGACCGTGCCGGTGACCGCGCCGGGCTGGCGGATCGAGCCGCCGGTGTCCGACCCGAGGGCCAGCGGCGCCTCGCCGGCGGCGACCGCCGCCGACGACCCCCCACCGGAGCCGCCCGGGATGCGGGAGAGGTCCCAGGGGTTGCGGCTGGGGCCGAACGCCGAGTTCTCGGTCGAGCTGCCCATGGCGAACTCGTCGAGGTTGGTCTTGCCCAGCGGCACCAGGCCCGCCGCGCGGAGCCGGGCCACGACCGTCGCGTCGTACGGCGGGCGCCAGCCCTCGAGGATCCGCGACGCGCACGTCGTCGGCATGTCGATGGTGGTCAGGTTGTCCTTGAGCGCGATCGGCACCCCGGCCAGCGCCGAGGCGGGCCCGCCGTCGGCGATCGCCCGGTCGGCCGCCTCGGCCGCGGCCAGCGCGCCCTCGGCGTCGACGTGCAGGAACGCGTGGACGCCGTCGGGACCGCCGTCGCCGTCCCCGTTCCCGTCGACGGCCTCGATGCGCTCGAGGTGGGCGCGGGTGACCTCCACCGAGGACACCTCGCGAGCGTGCAGCCGCCGCGCGAGCTCGGCGGCGTCGAGGGTGAGCAGCTCGTTCACAGTTCCTCCCCCAGGATCCGCGGCACGCGGAAGCGGCCCTCCTCGGCGGCCGGCGCGCCGGCGAGGGCGGCCTCCCGCGGCAGCGACGGCTCGGTCGCGTCCGGGCGCAGGACGTTCGTCTGCGGCACCACCTGGGCGGTCGGCGGGACGTCGTCCGGGATGTCGCCCACCGCCGAGACCGTGTCGACGATGGCGTCGATCTGTCGCGAGAACGTGTCCAGCTCGTCGTCGGTGACCGCGAGGCGGGCCAGTCGGGCGAGGTGGGCGACGTCGTCGCGGGTGATGTCGGACATGGTCCTCCGAGGTGGGGGCAGGGACTTCCAGTCTAGGACCGCGGCGACGGGGCCCTCGACGAGGTTTGCGGGCGTGATCGACGCTCGCTCCGGGGAGGGTCGGCCTGGGAGGATGCGCAGACCCGACGGCGGGTACCTCGGTGCGGCCGCCGCGGCGCCGCGGGCGGGAGAGATCGGGTGTCCGGGACGTCGAGGAGGGTCGTGACCTACCTGCTGCGCGTGGTGCTGCCCGACCGGCCCGGCACCCTCGGAGCGCTGGCCTCCGCCCTCGGCGCCGAGGGCGCGGACATCCTCTCGGTCGACGTCGTCGAGCGCGGCGCCGGCTTCGCCGTCGACGACCTGGTCGTGGACATGCCCAGCTCGCGGCCCCCGGACGTGCTCATCACCGCCGCCGAGTCGGTGACGGGCGTGGTCGTCGAGTCGGTGCGCCCGTTCGCCGGCGCCCTGGACACCACCCGCGAGCTGGAGCTGGTCGAGGCGGTCGCCGCCCACCCCGAGCGCGGGGTGGCGCTGCTCACCGAGGGCGTGCCGGGTCTCTTCCGCTCCGCCTGGGCGCTGGTCACGGAGGCCACCGGCGAGGGCCTCCGGGTACGCCGCGTCGCCTCCAGCGCGGCCGCCCCGGAGACGGAGGCCGCCGAGCTGCGCTGGCTGCCGCTGGACAAGGCCACCGTGCTCGACCCGGCCGGGGGCCACGGGGTGCCCGAGGCGTGGACCGACCTGGACACCGAGCTCGCCGCCGCGCCGCTGGGACGCCCCGAGCGGGCTCTGGTGGTCGGGCGCCCGGGCGGCCCCGCCTTCCGGCCCTCCGAGCTCGCGCGCCTGTCCCACCTCGCGGGGATCGTGGCGACGATCGTCGGGTGAGCGGTGAGCGCTATCGCCGGTGCTCGGCGCGGGACCCGGGCCAGCGGCCCGAGGTGAACAGCCCGCCGGAGCGCGATCCCGAACGGCGGCGCTCGTAGCGGCCCGCCACGTCCTTGCCCTGCGCGTAGCGCACGAGCTCCTCGTTGCCCGTGGCCAGCCAGGTGCCGTCCGGGCCCTTGAGGGTGTCCTCGAAGCCGATGCGGGTGTCGAGGTTGTTGCGCTTGGCGTACTCGAGCACCGGCCAGGTGCCGCCCTCCTCGCCGTGCAGGAGGATCGGCGCGGGCACCGGCCCGAGGGCCTTGAGGATGCGCACGGCCTCGGCCACCGCGGTGTCGGGGTCGGTGACCGTGACCTCGGCCAGCACGCGGACCGTGCCGCGCGGCAGGCCGGCCTGCTTGAGCTGCACGGCGTCGCCGGTGGTCCAGACGCCGAGCTCGACGCCGATGCCGACCGCGTCCAGGGCCGCGCAGACGCCCTGCCACCCGCGCTCGTGGACGTTGACCGCCGCGACGTCCGGGCGGGCGTGCTGGGGCAGCTTGCCCCACTGGGCGATGAGCTCGGTGCGCTTGAAGGGGTCGGGCTCGACCCAGCGCGCGGTGGTCACGCCGATCTCGAGCTCGGGGGCCTCGCGGCGGATCGTGCCCACCACGGTGCCGATGACGCCGGGGGCGAGGCTCTCCTGCCCGTCACGGTCGCGTGGGTGGACGTGGAGGCTCTGGACGCCGAGCGCGGCGACCGCGCGCGCGTCACGGGCCAGGTGGCGCGGGCTCATGGGGACGGCGGGGTACACGTCGGCGGGCCGGGCGCCGTTGGGGCAACACTGCAGCACCGCCGCGTCCCTCCCTCCGCCTCCGGACCTCCACCGGTGTGTCCAGCTTCAACCAACTCGCCGACGAGGGCAACGTCTACCGAGCGGCGTCCGGGTCCTCGCCTCGACGCCACCCGGACGGTCGCACGCGTATCACCCGTCGGTGTGAGTGTGCCCGACGTCGGGCCGCCGCGTCGGCGGGGCTCTCACGCGTCCTCAGGGGCGGCGTCCGGCGCAGCGTCCCCCACCGGGGCGGGCGGGGCGAGCGCCGAGCCCGCGGCCGCCTCGGGGCCCTGCTCGAGCAGGACGCGGAAGCCGTCCTCGTCGAGCACCGGCACGCCCGCGGCCACGGCCTTGTCGTACTTCGAGCCCGGCTCGTCGCCGACCACCACGAACGCCGTCTTCTTCGACACCGAGCCGGCCGCGCGGCCGCCGCGGGCGAGGATCGCCTCCTTGGCCTCGTCGCGCGACAGGGTGGGCAGCGAGCCGGTGACCACGATCGACAGCCCCTCGAGCGTGCGGGGCACCGACTCGTCCACCTCCTCGACGAGCTGCACGCCTGCGGCGCGCCACTTCTCCACCACCTCGCGGTGCCAGTCGACCGAGAACCACTCGCGCACCGCGTGCGCGATGGTGGGCCCCACCCCGTCGACGGCGGCCAGCTCCTCCTCGCTCGCGGCGTCGATGGCGTCGATCGAGCGGAAGTGCCGCGCGAGGGCCTGCGCCGCGGTGGGCCCGACGTGGCGGATCGACAGGCCGACGAGCACCTTCCACAGCGGACGCTGCTTCGCGGTGTCGAGGTTGGTCAGCAGCTTGCGGCCGTTGGCCGAGACGTTGCCGGCCTTGGTGCGGAAGAGGTCGACCTGGATCAGGTCGTCCTCGGTCAGGCGGAAGACGTCGCCCTCGTCCTGGACGACGCCCGCGTCCAGCAAGGCGGTGGCCGCCTCGTAGCCGAGCACCTCGATGTCGAACGCCCCGCGCCCGGCGACGTGGAACAGGCGCTCGCGCAGCTGGGCGGGACAGGAGCGGGCGTTGGGACAGCGCAGGTCCTTGTCGCCCTCGCGCATCTGGCGCAGCTCGGTGCCGCACTCGGGGCAGTGGGTGGGCATGACGAACGCGTGCTCGCTGCCGTCGCGAGCCTCCACCACCGGGCCGAGCACCTCGGGGATGACGTCGCCCGCCTTGCGGATGATCACCCGGTCGCCGATGAGCACGCCCTTGCGCTCGACCTCGCCCGCGTTGTGCAGCGTCGCGAGCGACACCGTGGAGCCGGCGACCAGCACCGGGTCCATCTCGGCGAACGGGGTGACCCGCCCCGTGCGGCCGACGTTGACGCTGATGTTGCGCAGCGTCGTGGTGGCCTGCTCCGGGGGGTACTTGAACGCGATCGCCCAGCGGGGAGCGCGGGACGTCGAGCCCAGGCGCCGCTGGAGCGAGACGTCGTCGACCTTGACCACCACGCCGTCGATCTCGTGCTCGGCGTCGTGACGGTGCTCGCCCCAGTACCGGGTGTGCTCGATGACCGCCTCGACCCCGTGCACCACGCGCGTGTGGGTGGAGACGGGCAGGCCCCAGGCGGCGAGTGCGTCGTAGGCCTCGGACTGGCGGGCCGGCGTGAAGCCCGAGCGCTTGCCCAGCCCGTGGCAGATCAGCCGCAGCGGGCGCGTCGCCGTGACCCGCGGGTCCTTCTGGCGCAGCGAGCCGGCCGCGGAGTTGCGGGGGTTGGCGAACGGCTGCTTGCCCGCGGCGACGAGGCCCGCGTTGAGCTCCTCGAAGTCGGCGAGGCGGAAGAACACCTCGCCGCGCACCTCCATGAGCGTCGGCACCGGGAACTGCTCGGTGCCCGTCAGCTCAGTGGGCACGTCGGCCAGCGTGCGCATGTTGAGCGTGATGTCCTCTCCCGTGCGCCCGTCGCCGCGGGTGAGCGCGCGGGTGAGGTGGCCGTCCTCGTAGAGCAGGTTGACCGCCAGCCCGTCGATCTTGAGCTCGCAGAGGTAGAGCAGCTCCTCGGTGGGGAAGTCGAGCTCGCGCTGCACCCGCAGGACCCACTCGCGCAGCTCCTCGCCGGTGAAGGCGTTGTCGAGCGAGAGCATGCGCTCGAGGTGGTCGACCGCGACGAAGTCGGTGGAGAACCCGCCCCCGACCCGCTGCGTGGGCGACGCCGGCGTGACCAGCGACGGGTGGCGCTCCTCGAGACCCTGCAGCTCGCCGAACAGCTCGTCGAACTCGCCGTCGGTGACGATGGGGGCGTCGAGCACGTAGTAGCGGAACTGGTGGTCGGCCACGACCTCGGACAGCTCGCGGTGCCGCTGCGCGGCGTCCGCGGGCACGTCGGTCTGCTCCGTCCCGGCTGGCGCGATCGGCGCGGTCTCGCTGGTCACGGGGCCGAGATTAGCCGGACCTCCCGACAGCGATCCGTCACCTCACCCGGCCCAGGTGCCGCTCCACCGACGCGACGAACCCCGTCGCGATGCCCGCGTAGGAGCTGTCGGTGATGCCGCCGACGTGCGGGGTGACCACCACCTGCTGCGCCAGCAGCTCGTCGTCGGGGTCGATCGGCTCCACCCACGTGACGTCCAGGCCGGCGCCGGCCACGCGCCCGGCGCGCAGCGCGTCGAGCAGCGCGTCGCGGTCCACGACGGGGCCGCGCGCGACGTTGACCACGTAGCCCCCGGGACCGAGCGCGGCGAGCGCGGCGGCGCCGACCAGTCCACGCGTCTGCTCGGTCAGCGGGCAGCACACGACCAGGTCGTCGCAGCGGGCGAGCGCACCGGGCAGGTCGTCGGCCTGGTGGAAGTGCTCGTCGTCGAGCAGCGCGGCGGCCCGCGGCGTCTGCGCGCGGGGCCGCCGGCCGATCCCGATCGGGACGGCACCGAAGGCGCGCAGACGCCCGATCACCTCGGCGCCGATGTCGCCCACGCCCAGCACGCCGACCGTGCGCCCGGCGAGCGTGGTGCCCATCGGCTCGCCGACCAGGCGCCGCGCGACGTTCGCCCGGGCCGCCTCGACGCGGCGCAGCAGCGCGAGCAGGTGCAGCAGCGCGATCTCGGCCACCGCGACGGCGTTGCCGGACGCGGCGCCGGAGACGTTGTCGACCGGGATGCCGCGCTCCGCGGCCGCCGCGGTGTCCACCCCCGACAGGCCGACCCCGAACTGCTGGACCAGGCGCGGCGACGCGGCGTCCATCAGCGCCCCGGAGATGGCACTGCCCATCGGGCACAGGACGTCGACGCGCGCGACCCCGTCCGGCGGCACCTCGACGGGCACGTCGACGATCTCCACCCCGGTCGCGCCGGCCTCCGCGAACGCCGTGGCCAGGGCTCCGCGCAGGGCCGCGAACCCGCCGCCCACCAGTCCGATCCGCACGGCGGCAGTATCCGGCCTCCGGCGCGGCAGCTCCGCTGCGCTCCGTGCCGCACGGATCAGGACCCGCCGCCCGACCAGCTCGCGGGTGGGTCGGCGAACGCCCGGGCGAGCTCGACGGTCGTGCTCGTCGCCCGGCGCCTGGTCGGCGAGCCGATGGGC
>CADCTH010000045.1 GCA_902805495.1 uncultured Actinomycetospora sp. | reverse complement strand
GCCGACCCGCACCCGCTCCGGTCCCCGAGCCCGCCCCGCGCCGTCGCACCGCGCCGGAGAGCCCCACGCCCGGTCCCACCCGACGCCGTCGGGCACGGGGTCGCGGCCTGTCCCGCGGGCTCGGCGCCGCCCTGCTCGGCGCCGTGGTGGCCGGCACCCTGGCCACCGTCGACACGCTCGACGGGCCGTCCGGGATCGTGGCGACGGCGCCCGACCTCTCGCCCCTCGACGACACCGAGACCGTCGCCCCGCCCGCCGCCCCGGGGGCGCTGCCCGTCGACCTCGCCGACGTCGTCGCGGCCGCCGAGGACGCGGCCGGCGAGGACGTCGACGTCGGCGTCGCGGTGGCCGACATCGCCACCGGCGAGCTCTCGCCGGGGACGGCGGGCGACGAGCGCTTCGACACCGCGTCGCTGGCCAAGCTCCTGCTCGTCGTCGACGTGCTCCATCGCCAGCGCGACGGCCAGCTGACCCTCGGCGCCGGCGACCTGCGCCTGGTCGACGCCGCGCTGAGCGCGAGCAGCGACCCGGCGATGAACGCGCTGTGGACCCAGTACGACGGTCCCGCCGCGATCGAGCGGGTGGCGACCCGGCTCGGGCTCGAGGACACGTCCAGCCCCGAGGACCCGTCGCAGTGGGGCGAGGTGCAGAGCTCGGCGCGCGACATGGTCACGGTGTTGCGCCACGTCCAGGTCGACCTGCCCGCGCCCGACCGCGACGTGGTGCTCGGGGCGATGGGCCGGGCGTCCCCGGTCGCCGGCGACGGCTTCGACCAGGCGTACGGCTTCCTCGACGGGTCCGGTTCCCCGGTCAAGCAGGGCTGGATGTGCTGCATCGGGTCGCGGGCCGAGGTGCACTCGATCGGCGTCGTCGGGGGGCGCTGGGTGGTCGCGGTGCTGACCAGCCAGCCCCCGGGCTACGACCGCGCCCGCCAGGTCGTCGACTCGGCCGCCGGTGCCGTGCGCGAACGTCTCGGGGCGCCTGGAACGTCACGGCCCGCCGGGTAGCCTGGATGCGCATCCGGGCGCCAGGAGGGTCATGAACGGCTACGCGGGCAACAAGGACGACCACCTGCGGCGCCTGCGCCGGATCGAGGGGCAGGTCCGCGGCATCGCGAAGATGATCGAGGACGACAAGTACTGCATCGACGTGCTCACCCAGGTCTCGGCGGCCACGCACGCGCTGCAGAACGTCGCGCTCGGGCTGCTCGAGGAGCACATGGGCAGTTGCGTGGTCGACGCCGCGAAGGCCGGCGACGACGAGGCGGCCGAGAAGGTCCAGGAAGCCTCCGCGGCCATCGCCCGCCTCGTCCGCTCCTGAGGCAGCTCCTGACTCAGGCGCGCGCGGGCACGCCCTCCACGCGGGCACGCAGCTCGGCGGTCAGCGCCTCCACGCCGCCGAACCGGCGGTCGACGATCACCTGGCCGATCATCCCCAGCACCACGGCGGGCCATTCCAGGAGCCCCGCGATCCCGACGCCGAGGTAGAGGCCGTAGAACAGCAGGCTGGACGTCTCGGGCGTGTGCGCCCGCACCCAGGCGTGGACGGCCGCCTCGTCGCCGGCGTCGAGCGCGGCCAGCAGGCTCGGCGCGTCCTCGGGCTGCAGCTCGGCCTCCCCGGGCAGGGACGGCGTGCGGGTGGGCGTCTCGCCGGGCACGGCGGCGAGGTGCGCGCGTGTCGGGGTGGTCGTGGCGGTGCCGTCGGCCATGGGGTGTCCTCCGGGGGGCGGCGAGGTGAACGGGCGTCGTCATCCAGGCCTACCCACACTGGGACGGCCCAGACGCCCGAGGGTGGCTGATCTCAGGACGGGAAGACCCGGTCCAGGGCGCGGCGCCGCTCGTCGCGGTCGAGCCCGCGCAGGTCGGCGGGCCCGTGCTCGGTGACGACGACGTCGACGTCGTGGGACGCGGTGGTCACCGGCCGCGAGAGCCGCTCGACGCGCGTCGACCGGCCGCGGTGCCCCGACGCCAGCGCGATCACCGACAGGCCGCGGACGGACCGGGCGGCGGCCGCGGCGTAGTCGGGGTGCCCGCCGATGCCCCCGACCAGGGCCGTCCGGGTGCCCTCGACGTTCACCTGGCCGTCGAGGTCGATCTCCACCGCGGTGTTCACCGAGACCAGCGGCGGCTCCGCGGACAGGCGCGAGGGGTCGTGGGTGTGCTCGATGCGGTGCACCACGGGGCGCCCGGCCCGCCCGCGGGCGTCCGCCCAGGCATAGAGCTCGGGGCTCCCGACGAGGTAGGTGGCCACCGGGTCGGAGAGCAGCAGGCCGGCCTCGTCGAGGGCGACGACGCCGTCACCGAGCAGCCCGGAGTCGGCGTGCACGCGCACCCCGGCCGCGCGCACCCCGTCCACCACCGCGGCCCCGAGCTGGCCGGGCGCCCACTGCAGCCGCACCCCGTCGCTGAGCAGGGCGGCGACGTGGCGCCCGATCGCCTCGTGCTCGGCGCTCGGGGTGGCCGCGGTGTGGACGTGCGGGCCGCCGGGGGCCTCGCCGAGCACGAACACCTGCGCGTCGGGCAGCGGCGGGCCGGCCGCGGCCCGGGGCAGCTCGGGATCGAGGACGACGGCCAGCGGCACCCCGAGGTCGATCACCGCGCGCACCCAGGAGACCTCGGCGCCGAGGACGGGGCCGACCGGGCCGGGGGCGGCCGCGAGGACGAGCAGGTCGGGGCGCAGCGCGCCGGCGACCAGCGCGGGGACGGCCGAGAGCCGCGCGGGCACGGGGCGCACGTGC
>CADCTH010000044.1 GCA_902805495.1 uncultured Actinomycetospora sp. | reverse complement strand
CGTGCGGTCGGGACACGGGTCCGGCGACACGGTACCGGGCTGATCGCCAAGATGGGCCCGACCCGCCCGTCACGTCGTCGACGCGACCCGCCTGCGGAAGAGGAGGCCCGTGACCGCCCAGCCGACGACGTCCGGCGCCACCGACGCGACTCCGGACGACGCGCCGACGACCCGCCCCCGCCGCGGCGGGCGGGCCCTGCGCCTCGCCGGCCGGCTCCTCGCCGCCGTCCTCGTGCTCGGCGTCGCCGCGCTCGCGCTGGTGCGCGACGCCCAGGTCCTCGGCCGGGACCTCCCGGCGTGGGCCGTGGTGGATCCGGCGTGGCCACCGGTCGTGCTCGGCCTGTCCCTCGCGGTCCCGGGCGGCCTGCTCCTGCGGCGGCTCCCCCGCCACCCGGTCGCCTGGGTGGATGGCCGGCTACGGGTCGGCGTGGCTGCTCAACGGCCTGGCCGGCGCCTGGATCCGGGTCGTCGTGTTCCTGCGGCCCGACCTTCCCTTCGGCACGGCCGCGGAGTGGGTCTACGACCGGCTCGGCCCGACCCTGGTCCTCGGGCTGGCGCTGCTGCTGCTCCTGTTCCCCGACGGCAACCTGCCGCGCGAGCGTCCGGACCGGGCCGTCGCGCGCGCGTGCCTGGTCGGGGCCTCGCTCCTCCCGATCGCCCTGCTGCTCGTCCCCACCGCGGTCGCCGACGCCTTCCACGGCGAGTCGCCGCCGCCGGAGATCGCGGCCCTGCGCACCGATGCGCTCACGCTCCCGCTCCCGGCCGGGGTGTGGAACGCGGTGCTGACGGTGGCGTACGCGCTGCTCCCCCTGGGCGTGCTCGGACCGGTCGCCGTGGTGGCCCTGCGCTACCGGCGGGCCCGGGGGGAACGCCGGCAGCAGCTGCGCTGGCTGGTGTGGGCGGGCCTGGTGAGCGTGCTCGCGGGGGCAGCCGGTTTCACGCTGCCCGCACCCATCCCCTATGCGGCCCTGGGGCTGGCCGTGGTGACCACCTCGACGGCCGTCGTCGTCGCCGTCGCGCGCTACCGGCTCTACGACGTCGACCGCCTGTTGCCGACGACCGTCGTCGCCCTGCTCCTCGCCGCGCTGGTGCTGGCCGTCGACCTCGTCGTGCTCGCCGTCGCCGGCGCGGCCTTCGGCGACCGGGACGCCGCGCTGGCCGCCGTCGCGGTCGTCGCGGTGCTCTACACCCCGCTGCGCTCCCGCCTCTGGCGCGCCGCGCGCCGGCTGACCCGCGGGTCGCGCGACGACCCGTACGCCGCCGTCTCCACCCTCGCCGGGCGGCTCGAGGCCGCGGTGGCGGCCGGCGAGCAGCTCGCGGCCCTGGCGCGCTCGGTGGCCGAGGCGTTCAAGCTGCCGTACGTCTGCGTCGAGATCGACCGTGCCGACGGGGCCCGGGCCGTCGTCGAGCACGGGCACTCCGACAGCCCCACCGTGGAGCTCCCGATCCGCTACCGCGACGAGCCGATCGGGCGGGTCGTGGTGGCCGAGGGGCGCCGGCTCTCCGACGCCGACCAGCGGCTGCTCGGCGAGCTCCTGCGCCAGGCCGCGGGCGCCGCGCGGGCCGGCGCGCTCTCGGCCTCCCTGCAGAGCGCCCGCGAGGGTCTGGTCACCGCGCGCGAGGAGGAGCGGCGGCGCCTGCGCCGCGACCTGCACGACAGCCTCGGACCCGGGCTCGGTGCCGTCACCCTGCGCATCGAGACCGCCCGGGGCCTCGCCGCCCGCGACCCCGAACGCGCCGACGCGGTGCTCGAGCAGGCCGTCGCCGACGTCGGCGCGCTGCTCACCGACGTCCGCCGCCTCGTGCACGACCTGCGCCCGCCGGCGCTCGACGAGCTGGGCCTGCTCGGCGCGCTGCGCACCCTGGCCCGGCGGCTCTCCACCGAGGACCTCGTGATCACCGTCGACGGCGAGCCCGGTGAGCTCACCGCGGCCGTCGAGGTCGCCGCGTTCCGGATCGCCTCCGAGGCCCTCACCAACGTCGTTCGCCACGCCGCGGCGACGCAGGCGCGGGTCACGCTGGAGCGGGAGGACGACCGGCTCGTCGTCACCGTGACCGACGACGGCCGCGGGATCGGTGCGGACGTCGTCGCGGGGGTGGGCACGCTGTCGCTGCGCGAGCGCGCGGCCGAGCTCGGGGGGCGCACCACGGTCACCTGCCCGCCGGGCGGGGGGACGGTGGTGGCGGCCGAACTGCCGTGCACCGCGACACCGAGGGAGGGGGACGCGTGATCCGGGTGGTGCTCGCTGACGACCATCCCGTCTACCTGGACGGACTCGCCGGGCTGCTCGCGACGGTGGACGGGCTCGAGGTGGTGGGCACGGCCACCGACGGGGCCGCCGCCGTGGAGACCGTCGCCGCGCTGCGCCCCGACGTCGTCGTCATGGACGTGCGGATGCCGGTGCTCGACGGGATCGCCGCCACCCGGCGGATCGTCGACGCCGACCCGGGCGTCGGCGTCGTCGTGCTGACCATGAACGAGGAGGACGAGACGCTGTTCGCCGCGTTGCGCGCCGGCGCGCGGGGCTACCTGCTCAAGGGTGCGACGAAGACCGAGATCGTGCGCGCCGTGACGGCGGTCGCCGAGGGCGACGCGATCTTCGGTCCGGCCCTGGCCCGGCGGGTCGGCGAGTTCCTCGCCCCGCGCGCCGCGACCGTCGACGTGTTCCCCGAGCTGACCTCCCGCGAGCGCGAGGTGCTCGACCTCGTGGCCGCGGGACGGGCGAACCCGCAGATCGCCGCGGCGCTGTTCCTGTCCCCCAAGACCGTGCGCAACGTGGTGTCGGCGATCTTCACCAAGCTGCACGTGGCCGACCGCGCCGAGGCGATCGTCCGGGCCCGCGAGGCCGGGCTGGGCCGGAGCAGCTGAGGACCGGCGCTCAGGTCCCGTCGGGCATCGACAGCGCCAGCACCCGCGCCGCCGGGCTCCCCGCCCGTGTCCGCAGGTCCGCCGCGGCACCGCGCCCCCGGGCCCGTTGCAGCGCCTCGAGGACCAGCCCGACGCCGGCGCTCGCGAGGTGCCCGACGCCGCGCAGGTCCAGCACCACCTGCGAGCCGGCCGCCACGGCCTCGAGCAGCGACTCGCGGCACCCGGACACGGCGGCGAGGTCGAGGTCGCCGCGGACGAGGACCCGTCGCGTCCCGGCGTCGTCCTCCACCATGAACGCGGCGGGCGTGCCCGCCGGCGGCGGGGCGTCCGGGATCTCCGGGACCTCGTCGGCGCCGTCGTCCGCCGGCGCGACGTCCTCGGGTCCCCCGGCCCGGTCGGGGACGAGCAGGAAGCGCACGCGCGTCCCGCCGTCGGGCTGCGAGGTCACCGCGGTCTGGTCGGTGAGCTCGCGGACGAGCGCGAGGCCGCGGCCGCGGTAGCCCGGGTCCGCGGGGATCGGGCGCCAGGTGCCGTGGTCGCGCACGACCACCTCGATCGCACCGTCGTCGCAACGCGCGACGCGCACGTCGACGACGCCTTCCTCGTCGTCGCGGTAGGCGTGCTCGACGGCGTTGGTGGCCGACTCGCCGAGCGCGAGCTGCAGGTCGTCGAGCGCCACGTCGGGGACCGCCACGGTCCGGGCCCAGGCCGCGACCCGCCGGCGCATGGCGCCCAGCGACTCGGGCCGGGCCGGCAGGTGCAGCTCCAGCGGGGGCGGTAGCAGGCGGGCGACGACGAGCGCGACGTCGTCGGTGCGGGAGCCGAGCTCGTCGAGCAGGGCGGTGGCCAGCGGCTCCGGCCCGTCCTCGCGGTGCCGCTCGACGGCGTCGACGAGCCGGTCGAGCCCCTCGTCGAGGGACTCGCCGCGGCGCTCGACGAGCCCGTCGGTGTAGAGCAGCAGCGTCGCCCCGGGCTCGAGCTGCGCGACGGCTTCGCCGTGGCCCCGCCGGTCCGGCGGCAGGCCGAGCAGGGGGCCGTGGCCGGCGGGGTCGTCGAGGTACCGCACGGCCGAGCCGTCGGCGGTCACCAGCAGCGCGGGCAGGTGCCCGGCGCGCGCCCACCGCAGGTCGCCGCGATGGGGGTCGAGGACCAGGCACATCGCGGTGGAGGCGCGGGCGCCCGGGATGCGGGCGGTCAGCCCGTCGAGCAGCCCCAGCGCCTCGGCGGGGCCGTGCCCGGCGAGCAGGTAGCCGCTCAGGGCGGTGCGCAGCTGACCCATCACGGCCGCGGCAGCCGTGCCCTGCCCGACGACGTCGCCGACGGCGATCGCGACGCGCTGGTCGTCGAGCTGCACGACGTCGTACCAGTCGCCGCCGGCCTGGGTGCCGGTCGCGCCGGGCAGGTAGCGCACGGCCAGGCCGAGGCGGTCGACGGCGGGCAGGGCCTGCGGCAGCAGGCTGCGCTGCAGGGTGTCCGCGATCTGGTGCTCGGCGCGGTAGAGCCGCGCCCGGTCCAGGGCCATCCCGCACGGCTCGGCCAGCGCCATGAGCGTGTTGCGCTCGGTGCGCGAGATGCGGGCGCGGTCGAGCAGCCCGACCCCGATGGCCCCGACGGTGGTGCCCGCGGCGACCAGCGGCAGCGCCATCGCTCCGCGCACCCCGGCCTCGCGCAGCACCCCCACCACGGCGGGGTCGACGTCGTCGGCGCGCTCCCGTCCGTCGGCGCCCTCGCCGAGCAGGTCCCCGTCGTTGCCGCCGAGGAGCCACAGCGGCTCGCCCCCCTCGACCGCGGCGTTGACCAGCGTCGGCGGCTCGCGCCCCGGCTCGACCGACGGGGTCTCGGTGTTGCGCGCCGCGAGCGGGACCAACGACCCGTCGCGGGGCTCGTACTCGAACACCGCGACGCGTGCGGAACGCCCGAACAGGGCCTGGAGGTGCTCGACGGTCACCTCGGCCACCTCGACCGGCGTCGCCGCGGCGGAGAGCTCGGTGGTCGCGCGCTGCAGCAGCGCCAGCCGGTCGGCGGTGGCCCGCTCCTCGGCCAGCAGCAGCGCGTTGTCCACGGCCAGGGCGGCGCGGTCGGCGACCTCGCCCACCAGCGCGCGGTCCTCGTCGGTCCAGCCCGGCGCGGCGGCGTGCCGGCGCAGCGACAGCACCGCCACCGGGCGGTCTCGGACCAGCAGCGGCACCGCGAGCGTCCCGTCGACCATGACGGCCGTCCGGCGCGCGACGGCCTCGCGCTCCTGGGCGAGGACCGTGTCCGAGGTCGTCGCCGACGTCCCGCGGGTGGCCGACGGCGAGTTCGCGGGCGGCGTCCCGGGTCCCGCGCCGGGGGCCGAGCCCGTCGACGGGACGGCGACGCGGCCCCCGCCGATCCGCTCCTCGTCGTCGACCGAGCGCACGGTCGCGTGCTCCGCGAGGCCCACGTCGACGAGCAGGTGCACGAGGCGCTCGAGGCGGTCGACCACCTCGGGCTCACCGTCGAGCTCGGCGCCCACCCGGGCGAGCAGGCGCTGGCGGTCGGCCTCGAGCGCGCGGGCGTTGACGTCCACGCAGCTGCCGACCCAGCCCGAGACGCCGTCCTCGCCGGGCAGCGGCACGGCGTGCTCGACGACGCGGCGGTGCGCGCCGTCGGCGCGCCGCAGGCGGAACTCGACCTCCCAGCCCTCCCCGGCCGCCATCGCCGCGCCGGTGACCTCCCCGTAGCGGTCGCGGTCGTCGGGGTGCAGGGCGGCCTGCCAGCCGGAGCCGTGCTCGTCGGCCTCCACGCGCCCGGTGAACCGCCGCCACCCGGCGTTGTGGAACACCCGGCCGCCGTCGGGGTCGGCCGCCCAGATCATCGCCGGCGCGAGGTCGGCCATGGCGGTGAAGCGGTCCTCGGCGCGGCGCCGCGCGCGCCCGAGCTGCAGGTGCGCCTCGACGCGCGCCCGCAGCTCGGGGGCGGTGAACGGCTTGACGAGGTAGTCGTCGGCCTGCGCGGCGAGGCCCTCGACGGCGGCCTCCTGCCCGGCGCGCGCCGAGAGAAGCAGCACCGGCACCCGTGCGGTGCGGTCGTCGGCGCGCAGCGCGGCGAGCAGGGACAGGCCGTCGCGCCGGGGCATCATCACGTCGGAGACGACCAGCTCGGGCGGGTCGGCGAGCGCGGTCCGCAGGGCCTCCTCGCCGTCGGCGACGAGGCGGACGTGGTGGCGCGGCCGGAGCAGGCGCTCCAGGTAGGCCCGCATGTCGGCGTTGTCGTCGGCCACCAGGATCCGCCCGCCCACGGGACCGGGCGACGCGTTCGAGGGGGCCGCGGTGATGACGTCGGCGGTGGTGTCGATCGGCGACGGGGTCGGCGGACCCCCGTCCGCGGGCTCGGTGTCGGGCAGCCAGCGCAGGGCCTCGGCCACGAACGACTCCGCGTCCGGCGAGGGCGGCGGCGGGACGTCGGACGTCCGGTCGGGGTCGTCGGTGTCGTCGGCGATCCGGACGGCGGGCAGGTGCGCGCGCCCGAACGGCACGGTGACGGTCATGGTGGTGCCGACGCCGGGCGTGCTCTGCGCGCTCACCTCGCCGCCGTGCAGCGCGACGAGCTCGCGGACCAGGGCCAGGCCGATGCCGCTGCCCTCCCCCGAGCGCGCCGCGGTGCCCGCGACGCGGTGGAAGCGCTCGAACAGCCGCGGCAGCTCCTCGGCGGGCACGCCGACGCCGGTGTCGGTGACGTGCAGCACCGCGGCGTCGTCCCGGGCCTCGACGCGGACCTCGATCCGGCCGTCGACGGTGAACTTGAGCGCGTTGGAGAGCAGGTTGAGGACGACCTTCTCCCACGCGTCGCGGTCGAGCAGCACCGGGCGCGGCAGCGCCGGGGTCTCGACGACGTACTCGAGCCCCGCGCGCGCCATCGCCGACTCGAACACCCCGGCCAGCTCCCCCGTCGCCGCCCCGAGCTCGGTGGACACGAAGCGGGGCTCGAGACGGCCGGCCTGCAGGCGCGAGAAGTCGAGCAGGCTGTTGACCAGCCGGCCGAGCCGCTGCCCGTTGCGGTGCACCACCTCGAGCTCGGCGCGCCAGCGCTCGGGGTCGATCTCGTCGGTCCCCCGCAGGTCCTCGACCGGGCCCATGATCAGGGTCAGCGGCGTGCGGAACTCGTGGCTGACGTTGGAGAAGAAGTCGGTCTTGGCGCGGTCGAGCTCGGCCAGCGCCTCGGCACGGCGCCGCTCGGCCTCGTAGCTGCCGGCCCGCGCGAGGCCCGCGGCGATCTGACCGCCGACCAGCTGCAGGAAGCTCGAGAGCCGGTCGTCCAGCGGCCGGTGCGGGTTGGCCCCGACGACGAGGACGCCCGCGGTGCCGGGCCCCGAGCCCCCGTCGGGACCCTGTCCCGGGGCGGCGGGCAGCGGCACGAGCACGGCCTGCGCGGGTGGGCGGTCCCACGCGCCGACCGGGACGTCCGGTCCGCAGCGGGCGGCGAGGTCGTCCACCACCGTGGTCTCCCCGGCTTCTCCCCCGTCGCTCCGCTCGCCCCGGCCCGCCGCCCGGTCCAGCGGCCACGGGCCTGCGCCCGGCTCGATCACCTCGGGGGCCGTGGCCGAGCCCGGCTCCGCCCCGGCACTGGCCGCGAGCCGGGCGGCGCCGCTGTCCTCGTCGAGCAGGTAGACCAGCCCGAACGGCACGTCGCGGTCGTTCTGGCGCAGCACGCGCTCGGCCGCGGAGAGCACGTCGGCCTGGGTGCGAGCCGTGCCCATGGCGGTGGCGAGGTCGCGCAGCGTGGCCATCCGCCGGTCGCCGACGACACGGTCGGTGTTCTCGGTGACCACGCAGAGCATCCCGCGCACGGCGCCCTCGTCGTCGGCGAGCGGGCTGTAGGAGAACGTGTGGTACGTCTCCTCGGGATAGCCGCTGCGCTCGAGGAACAGCAGCAGGTCCTCGTCCCAGGTGGCCACGCCGGTCTCGAGCACCGAGTCGATGCGGGGCCCGATGTCGGGCCAGATCTCCGACCACATGACGCTGGCCGGCTTGCCCAGCGCCCACGGGTGCTTGGACTGCAGCGTGTCGCGCCAGTAGGCGTCGTTGTAGAAGACGGTGAGCTCGGGCCCCCACGCCATCCACATGGAGAAGCGCGTGGTCAGGAGCATGCGGACGGTGGTGCGCAGCGGGGTGGGCCAGCCGTCCGGCGCCCCGACCGGCGTGGTCGTCCAGTCGACCCCCGCCATGTCCGCACCGACCCGGCCGCCCCCCGCGAAGAGGGCACCCGCGTCGGGCGTGGTTCCCGTGCTCATGTCACCGCCTCGTGCACGTGTCGGGTCCGGTCGTGCCGTCGTGGTGTGACGGCCCGGGCCCGAGCACATCATCCCGGCCCACCAGCAGGCATGCGCGACCGACCCGTCGGGAAGGATGCGCGGGTGGCACACGAGTTCGCGGTGTGGGCCCCCGACCGCACGTCGGTCGGCCTGGTCCTGGACGGCCGTACCGAGGCGATGACCGCGGGCGCGGGCGGGTGGTGGTCACTCACCGTCGACGACGCCGGCCCGGGCACCGACTACGCGTTCTCCCTCGACGGCGGCGACCCGCTGCCCGACCCGCGGTCGCACTGGCAGCCCCACGGCGTGCACGCCGCGTCCCGCGTGGTCGAGGTGGAGCCCTCCCCCGCCGACGCCGCGTGGACGGGACGGTCGCTGCCGGGCGCGGTGGTCTACGAGATGCACATCGGCACGTTCACCCCCGGCGGCACGTTCGCCTCCGCTGAAGAGCGGCTCGACCACCTCGTCGAGCTCGGCGTCGACTTCGTCGAGCTGCTGCCGGTCAACGCCTTCGACGGCACGCGCGGCTGGGGCTACGACGGCGTCCTCTGGTACGCGGTCACCGAGAACTACGGCGGGCCGGTGGCGTTCCGCCGCTTCGTCGACGCCTGCCACGCCCGCGGGCTGGGCGTCGTGCTCGACGTCGTCTACAACCACCTCGGGCCCTCCGGGGCCTACCTCGACCGCTTCGGGCCCTACTTCTTCGGCGAGAACGTCTGGGGGCCCTCGCTCAACCTCGACGGGCCCGGCTCGGACACCGTGCGCGCCTACATCCTGGACAACGTCACGATGTGGCTGCGCGACTACGGCGTCGACGCCCTGCGCCTCGACGCCGTCCACGCGCTGCGCGACGCCCGCGCGGTGCACCTGCTCGAGGAGATGGCCCAGCACGTGGCGACGCTGTCGGCGCACCTGCGCCGGCCGCTGACCCTCATCGCCGAGTCCGACCTCAACGACCCGCGGCTGATCACCCCGCGCGAGGCCGGCGGCTACGGGCTCGACGCGCAGTGGACCGACGACATCCACCACGCCCTGCACTCCACGCTCACCGGCGAGACCCAGGGCTACTACGTGGACTTCGGCCCGCTCGAGGTGCTGGCCGGGGTGCTGCGCCAGCCCTTCCACCACGCCGGGACCTGGTCGACGTTCCGCGGGCGCGTGCACGGCCGGCCCGTCGACGTCCTCACGACGCCGGGCCACCGGTTCCTCGCCTACCTGCAGGACCACGACCAGGTCGGCAACCGGGCGGCCGGCGACCGGCTCGCCGCCACGGTGTCCCCCGGCCTGCTCGCCTGCGGCGCCGCGCTGGTGTTCTGCTCGCCGTACACCCCGATGCTGTTCATGGGCGAGGAGTGGGGCGCCCGCACGCCGTGGGCGTTCTTCGTCGGGTTCGAGGACCCGGCGCTGCAGGACGCGGTGCGCGAGGCGCGGCGCGGCGAGTTCGCCGAGCACGGCTGGGGCGCCTCCGACGTCCCCGACCCGACCGCCCTGTCGACGTTCGAGGACTCCCGGCTGGACTGGAGCGAGCCCGACCGCGAGCCCCACGCCTGGCTGCTCGGCGTGTACCGCGAGCTCATCGCCCTGCGTCGCGCCCAGCCCGAGCTCGTGGACCCCCACCTCGACCGGGTCCGGGTCGACCTCGACGCCGACGCGCGCACGCTCGTCGTGCACCGGGGGACGCTGCGGCTGGCGGTGAACCTCGGCTCGGCGCCGGTGACCCTGCCCGTGACGGGCGAGGTGCTCTACGCCCCGTCCGGTGGCGAGCTCGGCGCCGGCGGGCTCGACCTGCCCGGGGAGTCCTTCGCGCTCGTCCGCACGTGAGCGATCTTTGGGCCTATAGGCCCGGAGATCGCTCACATGGGCCGGCTCAGAGCAGCGGCACGAACGACACCGGCATGAGCGTCTCGGTGCGGCCGTCGCGCCGGGCGCGGACGAGGTCGCCGTGGCGGCCGTGGCCCACGGGCCCGACGAGCACGCCGTCGTCGGTGAGCTGCTCCAGCAGGGCCGGGGGCACCTCGCCCTCGGCCATCGCGGCGACGGCGATCGCGTCGAACGGCGCGCGGTCCGGGGCGCCGAGGCGGCCGTCGCCGT
>CADCTH010000043.1 GCA_902805495.1 uncultured Actinomycetospora sp. | reverse complement strand
CGAGCGTAAACGTCGACCGCGCGCGGGTCCCGTGGCCGCCGGCCTCGCCGCCCTGGGCGACCACGACGTCGGCCCCGGCGTCGAGCACGCGCTCAGCCTCGGCGGCACTGATGACCTGGCAGAGCACCGGCACGCCGGCTTCGTGGGCCCGCCGATGTGCGGCGACGGGTCGCCGAACGACAACATGACCGCGGCGACCCCGCGCTCGAGAGCGGCGTCGAGCATCGTCGGGCGACGGTCGAGGACCCAGGTGATGAAACCCGATGCCGACGTGCGCGCCCTCCGTCGCGTCCAGCTCGCGACGGAGGTGCAGGTGGTCGCCGTACCCGACCCCGACCAGACCGAGCCCGCCGGCCGCGGCCACGGCCGCGGCGAGCCGGCCGCCCGCCACCGACCCCATCGGCGCGAGCACCACCGGGTGCTCGACGCCGAGCAGCTCGGTGAGCCCCGTCCGCAGCGGCTCAGGTCCCGGCGACACGGTCGTTCCCCACGCCACGGAGCCCCCTAGAAGACGATCGTGGTGTGGCCGTCGCGCAGCACCCGGTCCTCGCAGTGCCACGTGACGGCGCGCGCCAGCACGGTCCGCTCCACGTCGGCGCCGCGTCGGGAGATGCCGGCGACCGAGTCGCGGTGCGAGATCCGCGCGACGTCCTGCTCGATGATCGGGCCCTCGTCGAGGTCCTCGGTCACGTAGTGCGCCGTCGCCCCGACGAGCTTGACCCCTCGGGTCCTCGCCTGCTCGTACGGTCCCGCGCCGGCGAACGCGGGCAGGAAGGAGTGGTGGATGTTGATCGCGGGCACGCCGATCCGCGCGAGGAAGTCGCCGGTCAGCACCTGCATGTAGCGGGCGAGGACGACGAGGTCCACCCGGCCGGCGATGAGCTCGACCTGCTGGCGCTCGGCCTCGGGCTTGGTGTCCTTCGTGACCGGGATGTGGGCGTAGGGCACGTCGAAGGACGCGACCTCCTTCTGCAGGTCGGGGTGGTTGGAGACGACCTGCACGATGTCGACGGGCATCTCCCCGCGACGCCACCGCCACAGGAGGTCCAGGAGACAGTGCTCGTAGCGGGAGACGAACACCGCGACCCGCGTCGGCACAGACGCCGCCCGCAGCCGGAACCACATCCCGAAGCGCTCCGCGACCTCGGCGGCGAACTCCTCCTGCAGGGCCGGAAGCCACAGCTCCAGGTCCGGCATCCGGAACACCACCCGGAGGAAGAAGCGCCCACCGACGGGGTCGGTCGTGTCCTGGTCGGACTGGACGATGTTGGCGCCGCGGGCGTGGAGGAACCCGCTGATCGCCGCCACGATGCCCGGGCCGTCCTCGCAGGACACGAGGAGGCGTCCGACGTCGGCGTCGGGCAGGGTGCGCGCTGGATCCATGGGTCAGCTCCAGGGGAAGGGCGAGTGGCTGGTCGGGTGCAGCTCACCGCGCTCGTACCGGGCGAAGCGGAACGGCTCGAGCAGCTCCTGCGGCTCGCCGAGCAGCTCCTGGGCGACCAGGGCGCCGACGCCGATCATCTTGTAGCCGTGGTTGGAGTCGGCGATGACGTAGGCGTTGCCGCGGAACGTGTCGAAGACCGGGAAGCTGTCGGGCGTGAACGCGCCGAGCCCGCCCGAGGGCTCCTTGCGGTACACGTCGCGGCGACCCTCGAACCGCTTGTGGCAGACGGCGAGCGCCGAGGTCCACAGACGGACGAAGTCCTCCCCGACCACGAACTCGGGGCTCTCGGTGCCGTACGGGTCGACGGCCACCGTATCGGCGGGCCTGCCGACCGGCTCCGGCGAGGCACCGCCCTGCACACCGCCGAAGTGGAAGTCGGGCTTGTAGTAGATGCCCCAGAGCTCGTCGGTGATGAGCGTCCCGTCGGCGTCGTCGTGGAGCGGGGCGTCGGAGTCGACGTGGATCACCGGCGGGAGCTCGCCCCGGTTGTCCATGAACTCCTCGGGATCAACGCCGAGGATGCCCTCCTGCAGGGCCCAGTAGGTCCACATCGGGGCGTCGGGGACGACGCGGCCCTCCGGCGTCCGCACGGTGATCGTCGAGGGCAGCTCGAGCATCGCCCACAGATCGCGGATCCACGGGCCGACCGCGGCGACGAGGTGCTCGCACTCGATGGCGCCGGCGTCGGTCTCGACCGCGCTGACCCGGTCGCCGTCGAAGCGGAAGCCGGTGACGGTCACGCCGGTCGTGATCGTCGCACCGGCGGCGCGCACCTTGTCGGCGAGCCCGCGCAGGGAGGCGACGTTGTTGGCGTACCCGCCGCGCTTCTCGTGGAGGATCACCGAGATGCCCGGCGCCTGCCAGTCCGAGAACATCTCCCGCATGTAGTCGTGACACGCGTCGACGCCCTCGACGAGCACGGAGTCGTAGCCGATCGCCTGCTGCTCGGCGTGGATCTGGACGACGTCGTCGTGCATCGCGTCCGGAGCGGCCTGGATGTAGCCGACCCCGTGGTAGGAGAACGCCTCGGGGTCGGACTCCCACACGTCCACCGAGTGCGCCATCAGCTCGCGCATGGCGGGCTGGAAGTAGTTGTTGCGGATGACGCCGCACGCCACGCCCGAGGCGCCGGCACCGATGCCGGTCTTGTCGATGACCAGCACCTCGCTCCCGTCCCCGAGGCCCCGTTCGCGCAGCTCGGAGGCCAGGTGCCAGGCAGTGGACAGCCCGTGGATGCCCGCGCCGATGATCACGTACCGGGACTTCGAGGGGACCATGTTCCTCACCCATCCGACGACGCACGGGAAGTCCGGTGACACCGAGACAGGGGCGGAGCGAGCCTCGCCCGCCGACCGGCTACCGTTGTCGCATTGAATTGCCACAAGGGCAATGCTGTTTCATCCTGGGAGACGAAGTTAACATGGCGAGAACCGGGAGGCCAGCAGATCGGCAGGTCGAGTCGGTCCAGAAGGCCATCGCCGTGCTCGACGTGCTGGCCGCGGCCGGCGAGGAGCTCGGGACCAACGAGATCGCCCGTCGCACGGGGGTCAACGCGAGCACGGTGTCGCGCCTGCTCGCGACCCTCGTCGTGCCCGGACTCGTGCAGTACCACCACGGCAGCGGCCGCTACGGCCTGGGGATCCGCATCCTGCAGCTGGCCGGCGCGGCCCGGGAGACGCTCGACATCCGGCGGATCGCCCGGCCGTCGCTGGAGGACATCGCGGCCGTCAGCGGGGAGACCGCGACGCTGTCGGTCCCCGGCGAGCACGACGTCATGACCGTCGACTTCGTGCAGAGCCCGCAGTCGGTGCGCAGCGTCGCCGAGATCGGCCGCAACAGCGTGCGGCACGCGACCGCGGTCGGGAAGGTCTTCCTCGCCCACGGCGGGCGGACCCCCGAGGAGCTGACCCGGTTCACCGAGCACACGATCACTGACCGCGCGGTGCTCGACCGCGAGATCGCGACGATCCGCGACCGGGGCTGGGCGCTGTCGCAGGCCGAGCGCGAGCCCGACCTCGTCGGCGTCGCGGTCCCGGTGCTCGACGGCGACGGCGACCTCGTCGCGATCCTCGGCGTCCAGGGCCCGCACGGCCGGCTGGACGCGGCGCGGGCCGAGGTCCTCGCCGGGACGCTGCGCGAGCACGCGCGGACCGTTGCGAGCGCGCTGTAGAACGTCAGTCCGCCGGCGGGGCCGCCACCTCGGGCGGCGCGCCTCGAGGGAAGCGCGCGAGGCCGTCGGGGTGGTCGCGGTCGTAGGGCTCCTCCTGCTCGCAGAAGATGTGCGCCACCGCGCGCAGCCGTCGTTGGTCGTCGAGGGTGCCGGCCGGGATGCTGATCGTCGGGCGGCGCGGCGCGACCCAGAACAGGCTCGATCCGCACCGCGCGCAGAAGCCCCGCTCCGGGCCGTCGGGCGTGCAGTACCAGCGCAGCGACTCCTCGCCCCGGATCGTGACGCGGTCGCGGTGGGCGCACGTCATCGCCGCACCGCGACCGTGCCAGTGCCGGCAGTCGACGCAGTGGCAGACGATCACCTGTCGCAGCGGCCCGGCCACCTCGTAGGTGACCGCGCCGCACAGACACCGTCCGGTGCTCACTCCTTCCCGAGGAAGGTCGACAGCGAGTCGTCGTGCGCCTCCCACCAGGGCGTGTGATGGATCGGGGCTTGCGTCCCCGTGCACGGCGAGGAGAAGCCGCGGTCGCGGTAGCCGATGATGCTCTCCTCCTTGTCGTGCTCCCACTTCTTGAAGTGCGCGCGGGTGAGGTCGAGATCGAAGTCCGGATAGTCGGTGCCGGCCATCAGGTCGGCGATGTGGTCGGCCTGGAAGTCGATCGCGGCGAACGGGTCGGGCAGCGCGTCCTCGCGCGCCCGCCACTCCGCGACGTCCTTGGACATCTCCTCGGGCGAGGGCAGGACCACGCGCCCCAGCACGAAGTCGCGCGCCACCCACGCCTCGGCGTCGAAGAGCGTGAACGTGTAGAACTGGTCCTGCATGCTCAGGTACATCATCTTGGGGTTGTCGATCCAGAAGATGCCTTTGTAGAGGTCCGGCGGGTACAGCACGTTCGCCGTCCGCAGCCGCAGGTCCGAGGCGACGAACGGGAAGTGGTGCTGGTAACCGGTGCACAGGATGATCGCGTCGACGTCGCGCGAGCTGCCGTCGGTGAAGTGCGCGCTACGGCCTTCGAGGCGCGCGAGCAGCGGGACCTCGGAGATCCCGTCCGGCCACGGGAAGCCCATCGCCGCGCTGCGGTAGCTGATGGTGACGGTGTTCGCGCCGTACTTCTTCGCCTGGAGCGCGATGTCCTCGGCGGAGTAGCTCCCGCCCACCACGAGCAGGTCCTTGCCCGCGAACTCCTGGGCGTCACGGAAGTCGTGCGAGTGCAGGATGCGGCCCGGGAAGCGGTCGAAGCCCGGGAAGTCGGGCATGTTCGGCACCGAGAAGTGCCCGGTCGCGACGATCACGTAGTCGAACTGCTCGACCCGCGAGGCTCCTTCCGCGAGGGCCTCGACGGTGACGTCGAAGGTGTCGCGCGCCGGGTCGTGCTCGATCCACCGCACCGCGGTGTCGAACTGGATGTGCCGGCGCACGTCGCTGCTCCGGGCGCGGCCCTTGATGTAGTCGAAGAGCACCTCGCGTGGTGGGAACGACGGGATCGCGGTCCCGAAGTGCTGCTCGAACGGGTAGTCGGCGAACTCCAGACACTCCTTGGGTCCGTTCGACCACAGGTAGCGGTACATGCTGCCGTGGCAGGGGTTGCCGTACTGGTCGAGGCCGCTGCGCCAGGTGTAGTTCCACAGGCCGCCCCAGTCGCTCTGCTTCTCGAAGCAGACCAGTTCGGGGACGTCGGCGCCCGCCTCGCGGGCCTGCTCGAACGCGTGCAGCTGGGCGAGCCCGCTCGGTCCGGCGCCGACGATGGCAACCCGTGTCATGGACAGTCCTCCTGTGGTGGGTGGGCCGCGTCAGGAGCGCGGGCGTTCCTTGTCGGGGTCGTAGAACGGGAACCGGACGACCTGGGCAGGGATGCGCTTGCGGTGGCCGTCGAGCTTCCCGACCTCGACCTCGGAACCGATCTCGGCGTGCTCGACGGCGAGGCGGCACAGCGCGATGTTCTTGCGCAGGATCGGCGAGCGGGTGGCGCTGGTGACGACGCCGACCTGGGGGCGCCCGACGTGGACGCAGTCGCCGTGGTGCGCCGGCTCGTTGCCCGCGAGCTCGAGGCCGACCAGCCGCCGCTGCGGGCTCGCCTTGCGCGCGACGAGCGCGTCGCGGCCGACGAAGTCGTCCTCCTTGGTCTTCAGCGGCACCGTGAAGCCGACGCCGGCCTCGAAAGGATCGACGTCGTCGTCGAAGTCGTAGCCGGCGAACACCAGGCCCGACTCGATGCGCAGGACGTCGAGGGCGTCGAGGCCCAGCGGGAGCATCCCGTGGGGCGTGCCGGCCTCCCAGACCGCGTCCCACACCGCGGGCCCGTCCGAGGGGTGGCACCAGACCTCGTAGCCGAGCTCGCCGGAGTAGCCGGTGCGCGAGACGACCACGGGGATGCCGCGGTGGCCGCCGATCCGCCCGATCGTGAACCGGAACCACGTCAGGTCGCCGAACGCGGGCTGCGTGCCCGGCGTCCAGACCAGCTCGCGCAGGATGTCGCGGCTCAGCGGGCCCTGGACCGCGATGTTGTGCATCTCGTCGGTGGAGTGCTTGACCCAGACGCGGTCGAGCCCGAGGCGCTCGGCCTGCTCGCGCAGCCAGGTACCGGTGTACTCGTCGCCGCCGACGAAGCGGAATTTCGTGTCGGCGAGCCGGAAGACCGTGCAGTCGTCGATCATGCCGCCGGTCTCGTTGCAGACCGCCGAGTACACGACCTGGTTGATCGAGAGCTTGCGGATGTTGCGGGTGACGCAGGCCTGCAGCAGCGCCTCGGCGTCGGGCCCGATGACCTCGAACTTGCGCAGCGGTGACAGGTCCATCACCGCCGCCCGCTCGCGGAAGGCCCAGTACTCGTCGATCGCTCCGTGGCCGTCGAAGCTGGTCGGCAGCCAGTAGCCGCGGTACTCGGTGAACTGGCGGGTCAGGGCGCGCGTCCGCGGGGCGAACCCGGTCTCCTTGGTCAGCGACGCCGGGTGCTCGGGCGTGGGGCGGTGCGCCATGGCCATCGAGAACTTCCGTTCGGCGGAGTAGACGCGGAGGTGGACGTCGGTCGGCGTCCAGGCGTTGGCCGGGTCGATGTCGTCGGGGCAGGCGGAGGTCGCGCAGACGAGGTCGACACCGGCGCGCATGAGCACGTAGTCCCCGGGCCGCGACCACGGCTCGTCGTAGACCAGCTGGTTCTGCGCGTCGAACGCGGTGTTGTAGAAGAGGTTGAGCGCGGGCCAGCCGGCGCGCTCCTCGACGCCGTAGGGCCGCAGCTGGGCGTTGAAGTTGTCGGTGCAGTTGATGTGCCCGAAGTAGCCGAGGTCCTCGTAGTACTTCGTGTTGCAGGCCAGGCCGAAGGTGTCGTGGCGGCCGACCGTGTCGCGGACGATCTCGACCAACGGCTCCATGTCCTGGTCGTAGAACTTCCCGTGCAGCCCGGGCTGCGGGTACGCCTGCCCCATGAAGTACCGGGTGGCGGTCGCGTCGAGTCCGCGCTCGCGGCCCTCCTGGAGCCGGTGGGCGTCGAAGGCCAGGAAGTCGGAGCACTGCCGGCCCTCGACGTCGAGGATCTGGATGTACTGGCCGGCCTTCACCTCGTAGCTCAGAGCGGTAGCCGCGTCGACGCGGATGTCGAAGATCGGCTCGGCGAGGGGCGGGGGCAGCGGCGGGACCTCGTGCACCCGCGGCTGGGCGCGCCGCACCTCGAGCACGAGGTCGGACGGCGGGTTGCCCGTCGTCTCGTCCACGGCCATCAGTCCACCGGGCGCGGCCACGAGCACGATGCCGGGCCCGGCCGCACGCAGGGTCTCGCGCGACCCCGCCGGCGACCACTCCCCGAACAGGGACGCCGCGCGGAGCTCGGTGGGGTCGAGACCGTGCGCGACGAGGGTGGCGAGCACCGGGTCCTCGATCGCGTGCGGTGAAGCCGACGCGCCCAGGGCACGCAGCGTCGTCGCCGGCGCGTCCGCGGCGAGACCGAGCACGTCCCGCGCTCCGTCTCCCGCCGGACCGAGGGCGGTGACCTCGGCCCGCTGCCGGCCCTGCCGGTCGACGACGGTGATCTCGTCGCCGCCGCGCACGCGCACGGCCGTGACGCCGCGAGGCCGGACCCAGTAGGTCTCGACCCCCGGCACCGCCTCGAGCAGCCCCGGCAGCCGGAGCCGCCGGGTGGGGATCAGGGGTGCGGTCGGTGCCACCACGGGCGCCTCCTAGAGCCGGCGGACGAACAGCCGCGCCATCACGAGGGCGGCCACGGGCAGGCCGATGAACAGGATCGTCGCCATCACGGGGCCGGCGGCGTAGGCGAAGAAATCGCTCATGCGGGCACTCCTCCTCGGTTCGTGGCCAGACCGGACTGCGCCATGCGCTCGCGTCCGAAGTCGGTGAGCGCGTACCGGAACAGCACGCGCTCCTCCCCCTGGCTGCGTTGTGGGTCGACGGTGGCCTCCTGCTCGCTGAGCAGACCCCCGGCGTAGAGGTCGACCAGCGTCAGCCGGACCGTGCCGCGCCAGTAGGCCCCGGTGACGCCGTACTCGGACTCCACCGCGTCGATCACCTCGTCGGTCCACAGCGGGCCGCGCTGGGCGAAGAGCTGCAGG
>CADCTH010000042.1 GCA_902805495.1 uncultured Actinomycetospora sp. | reverse complement strand
GGTCGGCGGCGGCCGGCGCGCCCACGACCACCCGCAGGCAGGCGAACCCCCCGCGACGGTCCCGGTGCACGTCGACCGTCAGGCCCGGGACGCCCAGCGAGGCGACGGCGTCGCGGACCCGGTCCAGGTCCGCGCCCGCGTCGAGCAGGGCGGCGACGAGCACGTCGCCCGCGACGCCCGCGGTCGCGTCGACGTAGGCCACCGGCTCTCCGTCAGCCCCGACGCCAGCCACTGCGTCAACCACCGTGCACCCGGAGCACCTTCGCCGCGTGCGCGGCGGCGCCGAACCCGTTGTCGATGTTCACCACGACCACGCCGGGGCTGCAGGCGGCGAGCATCGTCGTCAGGGCAGCCCGGCCCCCGGCCGCGACGCCGTAGCCCACACTGGTCGGCACCCCGATCACCGGTGCGGCCACGAGGCCCGCCACCACCCCGGGCAGCGCGCCGTCCATGCCGGCGACGACCACCACGACGTCGGCGCGACGGACGTCCTCGAGCCGGGCGAGGAGGCGGTGCAGCCCGGCCACGCCCACGTCGGGCAGCACACGCGGCCCGACGCCGAGCGCGGCGAGGGTCGCCGCGCACTCGCGGGCGACGGGCAGGTCGGTGGTGCCGGCGGTGAGGACGAGGACGTCGCCCGCGCCCGGCGGGACCGCGCCGACCGTGACCGTGCGCCCCACCCGGTCGACGCTCACGTCCTCGCCGGGGAACGCCTCCGGCGCGGCGTCGAGGACCGGCACGGGGCACCGGGTCGCGAGGGCCGGGCCGGCGGGGTCGAGGCGGCGCAGCGCGGCGAGCAGGGACAGGGTGCGCCCGGGCGTCTTGCCCTCGGCGAACACGATCTCGGGGACGCCGGTGCGCGCGCGGCGCTCGCCGTCGGGGAGGGCGTCGGGCGGCTCGCTCACGCGGGCGTGATCTCCAGGTTCAGCGAGCCCGACCGGAACGGGTGGGGGTCGATCTCGACCTCGCGGTAGCCCGCCGACCGCACGGCGGCGACGACGGCGTCGCGCTCGCCCGGGCGCTCGAGGCGGCCGAGCTCGTCGCCGGCGAGCTGGACCCGGCCCCGGTCGCCGTGGTGGCGCACCCGCAGGACGGTCCACCCGAGCGCGTGGAGGGCGGCCTCGGCCCGGTCCACCTGCGCGAGGACGGGCGCCGACACCGCGGTGCCGTAGGGGACGCTGGAGGCGAGGCAGGGCGACGCCGGCTTCGCCGCGCTGGGCAGACCGAGGAGCACGGCGACCGCCCGGATGCGCGCCTTGCCCATCCCGGCCTCGACCAGCGGGTGCCGCACGCCGTGCTCCGCGGCCGCGACCAGGCCCGGCCGCCAGTCGCCGAGGTCGTCGGCGTTGGCGCCCGACAGCACCGTCCAGCCGCCGGCCACGCGCGCCGTGGCCGCCAGCCGCTCGTAGAGGTCGGTCTTGCAGTGGTAGCAGCGGTCGCGGTCGTTGCGCCGGTACTCCTCGCGGTCGAGCTCGGTGCCGTCCACGACGCGGTGCGCGACGGGGATGGCGGCGGCCACCGCAGCGGCGGCGGCGACCTCGCCCGTGGCCAGCGCCGGCGAGACGGCCGTGACCGCGAGGGCGCGCTCCTCGAGCGCCCGCGCCGCGGCGGCGGCCGCGACCGAGGAGTCGACCCCGCCCGAGAAGGCGATCACCGCGCCGGCGGTCTCGGCGATCGACGCCTCCAGGGCGGCGAGGTCGTGCTGCGCCGACGGCGGGGGTGGGGACACGGTCGCAGCATGGGCGTCGGCGCGACGACCATCAAGACCCGCCCGGCCCGCCGACGATCCCCGCCCGCGGCTCGACGCCGCTGCCCGCGGTCCGCGACCCCTACTCCGTCTCCGGGCCGATCTCCGGGTCCGTGGCCTCGGCCGGGACGACGGGCACGACCTAGACGGGGGCGACAGGCCCGGCGGGCACGACGGGAGCGGCCTCGCCGAGGTGGCGACGCCGCGGGGGCCTGCGCTCCCACGGGTCGTGCATCAACCGCTCGCCACTCACTGCCCCGCCCCCGACTCCCCTTCGACGTCCCGTGACCACATCGCGCACCGGGTCGACAGCGCTACGTCACCGGGCGTCCGATGCCGGATCGAGACGCAGACGAGATCGACAGCAACCGCTTGCTGCCACACCACCGTCGCGCCGCTGGTCGCGGGTGAGGTGGGTTCGGGCGCCGACACCGGGCAGGCTGTCGTTCCATGGCCGCCACCTCGCACGACGCGCACGCCCCCGGCGAGCAGGTCACCGACCCGAACCGGACGCAGGTCCGGCTCGAGCACACCCGGGACGACGTGGAGCTGACCGTCTTCCAGACCGCCCAGTGGGTACCGCCGGCGTACCGGCAGGCCTACCTCGAGGGCGCCGCCCGCGTCCTGGGTCACGCGCCTCCCGCCGAGGGCTGACCCCGGCGAGGGGTGCTCAGGAGCCGGCGGTCCACGCGAGCATCCGGCCCCGCGACCAGCAGCGGCCGACGGCCTCGGTGCGCATCGTCGCGTGGTCGAGCACGGCCACGCCGAGGATGCTGTGCCCGGAGGCGCGTCGATCGCCCATCGTCGGGATGGCCGGCGCGACGCCGACCCCCTCCGCCGACACCCACGCCACCGTCCGCCCGGCCGCCGCCTCGTCGAGGCGCTGCAGGAAGCGCAGGCGGTGCTCGAGGGAGAAGTGCGACAGCGTCCACGTGGTGGTGACGACGGGCAGGGCGCCCGCAGGTACGCGGGCGAGGGCGTCGGGCAGGACCTCGACGGCGTCGCCCGGCAGGAGCAGCGGCGCGTGGGCCGCCGCCAGCGCGATCTCGGCGTCGGGCCGCGCGGCCGCCTCCGGCGGATCCGGCCACCGGCAGGCGCGCAGCCACCGGGCCTCGTCCTCGTCGGTGACGTCGAGCGGGTCGAGGTCGATCCCGATGCGGGCGACCACCTCCGGCACCGCCCGCGCCGGGACGGGCCGACGCTGCACGATCGACGC
>CADCTH010000041.1 GCA_902805495.1 uncultured Actinomycetospora sp. | reverse complement strand
GGCCGGTCACGGTCACGGCGACCCCGGCGTCGGGGTCGGGGGCGACGACGAGGATCGCGGCGTCGCCGTCGGCGACCCGCTGGTCCTCGCAGTAGACGGCGCCGTGGAACGCGCCGATCTCGTGGCGCCCGGCGACTACGCCGCCGTGGTCGTCGCGCACGAGCGGGACCGGGCGCGCCGTTCCCGTGCGGGCGAGCGCGAGCGCCTCCTCGGGGTCGGTCGGCAGGCCCCACACCGCGGCGGCGGCCGAGTCGGCGGCGGGCAGGACACCCACGGCGAGGCCGAGGCGCTCACGGCGCAGCAGGCGCACGAGCACGGCGGCCAGCGCGGCGTCGTCACCGGCGACGACGAGGCGCGCGTCGCCGGGCAGGGCGTACAGCAGCGGGTCGAGGTCGGCGCGCGTCGGCAGGGCCGGCAGGTCGTCGACGGGGACCGCCGCGTCGGCCAGCGACGGGCCCCAGCGGGCGCGGGCGGTGTCCCCGCAGGTCACCACGCGCAGCGAGGGCCCCCGTGAGGGCGAGCCGGAGCACACGCGTGGACTACCCTTCCGCTGCACGGGGCGACCCGCACTCCCGTGCGACCAGTGGCGTCGACCCAGGGAGTGTCACATGCCGGCCATCGTCCTCATCGGCGCCCAGTGGGGCGACGAGGGCAAGGGCAAGGCCACCGACATCCTCGGTGAGCAGGTCCAGTGGGTCGTGCGGTACCAGGGCGGCAACAACGCCGGGCACACGGTCGTGCTGCCCGACGGCAAGAACTTCGCCCTGCACCTCATCCCGTCGGGGATCCTGACGCCCGGTGTCACCAACGTGATCGGCAACGGCGTCGTCGTCGACCCCGGCGTCCTGCTCGAGGAGCTGGCCGGCCTGGAGGCCAAGGGCGTCGACACGGGCAAGCTGCTGATCTCCGCGGACGCGCACGTCATCACGCCGTACCACGTGGCCATCGACAAGGTGACCGAGCGCTTCCTGGGCAAGTCCCGCATCGGCACCACCGGGCGCGGCATCGGGCCGGCGTACCAGGACAAGGTCGCCCGCGTCGGCGTGCGCATGCAGGACCTGCTCGACGAGAAGCTGCTGCGCGAGAAGGTCGAGGCGGCGCTCGAGCTCAAGAACCAGATCCTCGTCAAGATCTACAACCGGCGCGCGCTCGACGTCGACGAGGTCGCCGACACCCTGCTCGGGCACGCCGAGGGCTTCGCCCACCGCATCGCCGACACCCGCCTCGCGCTGCACCACGCCCTCGAGCGCGGCGAGACCGTGCTGCTCGAGGGCTCGCAGGGCACGCTGCTCGACGTCGACCACGGCACCTACCCGTTCGTGACGTCCTCGAGCCCGACGGCCGGCGGGGCCGCGGCCGGCTCGGGCATCGGGCCGACGCGCATCGCCCGCGTGATCGGGATCCTCAAGGCGTACACCACCCGCGTGGGCTCGGGGCCGTTCCCGACCGAGCTGTTCGACGCCGACGGCGAGTACCTGCGCAAGACCGGCGGGGAGTTCGGCGTGACCACGGGCCGCAGCCGCCGGTGCGGCTGGTTCGACGCGGTGATCGCGCGCTACGCGGTGCGGGTCAACGGCATCACCGACCTGTTCCTCACCAAGCTCGACGTGCTCTCCGGCCTGGAGAACGTGCCGATCTGCGTGGGCTACGAGGTCGACGGCCGGCGCGTCGACGAGATGCCCATGACGCAGGCCGACGTCAGCACCGCGACCCCGGTGTACGAGTCGATGCCGGGCTGGTTCGAGGACATCTCGGCGTGCCGCTCGTTCGCCGACCTGCCCGCCAAGGCGCGCGACTACGTCGAGCGGATCGAGGAGCTCTCGGGCGCCCCGGTGTCCGCGATCGGCGTGGGTCCGGGTCGCGAGGAGACCGTGACCCGGGACGTCGGTCAGTAGACTCGTTCGGGTGGGCGCCTGTGAACACCTCCTGACCATCGGCACCGGGGGCGTGGCCACCGACCCGACCCCCGACGCGGTCGCGACCGACGGCGAGACGCTCTTGTGCCCCGACTGCCGGGCCGAGGGCTCGACGGCGTGGGCGCACCTGCGCAAGTGCCTGGAGTGCGGGCACGTCGCGTGCTGCGACTCCAGCCCGTACCGCCACGCCTCGAAGCACCACGAGGTCACCGGCCACGCCGTGATGCGCTCGTACGAGCCGGGCGAGACCTGGCGCTGGTGCTACGTCGACCGGCGCCTGGCCCCCTGAGTCAGGGGCGGACCGCGGCGAGCGCGGTGTCCGGGTCGTCGCTGAACACCGCGTCGACGCCGAGCGCGACGTACTGCTGGTACTCGCCGAACGCGTCGCCGTAGGTGTCGGGCGGCGCACTCGGTCCCCCGCGTCGCCGCCCGGCCGGCAGGAACTCGTTCTCGTTGCGGAACGTGTAGGGCATGACCTTGAGGTTCGCCGCGTGCGCGTCCTGCACGAGGGTCGTCGCCGCGGTCTCCGCGTCGCCCGGGCCCAGCGGGACGATCAGGTCCTTCGTCGGCCCGATCCAGGTGGCGTAGCCGGCGACGTCGCGCAGCCCGGCCGGGGTCACCAGCGTCTCCGACGTGCGCGGGTCGCCCGCCGCGACGAGGTCGGCGGGCCGCGTGCCGGCGGCGTCGACGAGCTGCAGCAGCGGGCACCCGACCTGGGTCTTCAGGGCGCGGAGGTTCGCGGTCTCGAACGACTGGATGACCACCCCGGAGTCGGCGCGGTCGCGGCCCCGGCGCCGCAGGGTCTCCACGAGCGCCTGCTCGACGGGCAGGCCGAGGCTCGCGAAGTAGGTCGAGTGCTTGATCTCGGGCAGCACGCCGACGGGGCGGCGGAGCTCGGCGGCGAGTCGGTCGAGCAGGTCGAGCACCTCGTCGAACGTGACCACGCCGAACCGGCCGTCGTAGAGCGTGTTGTGCGGGCGCGTCCGCGGGATGCGCTCGACCGCGCGCAGCGTGCGGATCTCCGCGAGCGTGAAGTCGGTGGTGAACCAGCCGGTCGCCGACGTCCCGTCGATCTCCTTGGTGGTGCGGCGGGAGGCGAACTCGGGACGCGTGCCGACGTCGGTGGTCCCGCCGATCTCGGGCTCGTGGCGGGCGACGAGCGCCCCGTCGCGGGTGGGGACGAGGTCGACGTCGACCGCGTCGGAGCCCAGGCGGATCGCGAGCTCGTAGGCCGCGAGCGTGTGCTCGGGACGGTAGCCCGACGCCCCGCGGTGCCCGACGACGACGATGCGCCCGGGCTCCACGGGCACGACGCCGTCCCCGGGCGGCGGGACGGGCGCGGGGCTGCTGGCGGGCGGCGCCGTCGGCGCGGGCGGC
>CADCTH010000040.1 GCA_902805495.1 uncultured Actinomycetospora sp. | reverse complement strand
GGGTGCTGGCCACCGACCGCGGCATCCGGTGCGTCACGCTCGACTACGACGCCCTGCGCGGCGCCGAGGTCGACGAGTTCCGGCTGTTCTGAGGTGGGCTGAGGTGGGGGGCCGCCTGTCCCGCGCGCTGGCGCGCCGCCTGGGCCGGGGGCGCCTGCGCGAGCACCTGCCGGCCGAGGTGGACGGCGAGTGCGTGTTCTGCCGCATCGTCACCGGCCGCGGTGAGGCGAGCGTGGTGGCCGAGAGCGACCGGGCGGTGGCGTTCCTCGACCTCCAGCCCGTGACGCCCGGGCACTTGCTCGTCGTGCCGCGGGCGCACGCGGCGGGGCTGACGGACGTCGAGGACGTCGACGGGGCCGCGGTGTGGTCGCTGGCCCGGCGGGTGGGGGACGGTCTGCGGGCGGCGGGCCTCGCCGACGGGGTGAACCTGCTGCTCGCGGACGGGGCGGTGGCGTGGCAGACGGTGTGGCACGTGCACCTGCACGTCATCCCGCGCCGGCGCGGCGACGGCCTGCGCCTGCTGGCCGCCTGGACCCGCCCGGCGCGCCCGAGCCTCGACGCCACCGCCGAGCGCATCCGCGCCGCGCTCGGGGGATCGCTCGGGTGATCGACGGAAGAATCCGGACACTGGGTGTCAGCGACGGCACTTCGCTGGCGCGAAACGGACAGTCGCGCCTGACGGCTACCGACCCGTAGCCTCCGCGTATGACGAGCACCCGCGACGAGGTGTCGGTGCCCGCGGCATCGCAGCCAGGCCAGCAGGACACCTTCGACTCCCTCGACCCCCGCACGGGCGAGGCCATCGCCTCCTACCCGCGGCACAGTCCCGAGCAGGTCGAGGCCGTCGTGGCCCGGGCCCGCCGGGCGTCGCGCTGGTGGTCCGACCTCGGGTTCGACGGGCGCGCGCGCAAGCTCGGGGCCTGGCGGCGCCTGCTCGACACGCGCCGCGACGAGCTCGCCGCCGTGGTCAGCCGCGAGACCGGCAAGCCGATGGACGACGCGCGCATCGAGGGCATCCTCGCGCTCGACCACCTGCACTGGGCCGCGAAGAACGCCCGGCGGGTCCTCGGGCCGCGCAACGCCGCCGCCGGCCTGCTGATGATCAACCACAAGGCGACGGTCGAGTACCCGCCGGTGGGCGTGGTCGGGGTGCTCGGACCCTGGAACTACCCGGTGTTCACGCCGATGGGCTCGATCGCCTACGCGCTGGCCGCGGGCAACACCGTCGTCTTCAAGCCCAGCGAGCTCACGCCGGGCGTCGGGACGTGGCTCGCCGACACCTTCACCGAGGCCGTCGGTGAGGACGCCGTCTTCCAGGTCGTCACCGGCGAGGGCGAGACCGGCGGCGCGCTGTGCCGCGCGGGCGTCGACAAGGTCGCGTTCACCGGCTCCACCGCGACGGCCAAGAAGGTCATGGCCACCTGCGCCGAGACGCTCACCCCGGTGCTCGTCGAGTGCGGCGGCAAGGACGCGCTGCTCGTGGACGCCGACGCCGACCTCGACGACGCCGCGGCGGCCGTGGTCTGGGGTTCGATGTCCAACGCCGGCCAGACCTGCGTCGGCGTCGAGCGCGTCTACGTGGTCGACGCCGTGGCCGAGGAGCTGCTCGACAAGGTCGCCGCCCGGGCCGCCCAGGTGCGCCCCGGCGGCGAGCCCGACGCCCAGTACGGCCCGATCACCATGCCGTCGCAGCTCGACGTCATCTCCGGGCAGATCGACGACGCGCTCGACCGGGGCGGGCGGGCCGTGGTCGGCGGCCGCGGCTCGGTGCGGGCGCCCTACGTCGACCCGGTGGTGCTCGCCGACGTCCCCGAGGACAGCTCCGCGGTCACCGACGAGACCTTCGGCCCCACCGTCGTCGTCAACCGCGTCCGCGACCTCGACGAGGCCGTCGAGCGGGCCAACGCGTCGCGCTACGGGCTCGGCGCCGCGGTGTTCGCGAAGGCCCGCGGCCACGAGGTCGCGCGCCGGCTGCGCTGCGGCATGGTGTCGGTCAACGGGGTCATCGCGTTCGCGGGCATCCCGTCGCTGCCCTTCGGCGGCGTCGGCGACTCGGGGTTCGGCCGCATCCACGGCGCCGACGGGCTGCGCGAGTTCACCCGGGCGCTGTCGATCTCCGAGCGCCGTTTCCGCAGCGTCAACGTCATGACCTTCGACCGCCCGGGCTGGGTCGTGAAGGTCCTCGCGAAGCTCGTCAGCGCCATCTACGGCCGCTGACGGAGCGGCGGTCGGCACGCGCCGGGGAGCGGGGACCGCCGGCACCGGGCACCATGGGACGGGCGCGACCGATCGACGCCCCAGGAGGCGCCCGTGGTGCGGATCGCTCTGTGTGGCGGCGTCTACTCCAACCCCCACGCCCTGCGCGCGTTCCTGGTCGACGCCCGCGCCCGCGGCGCGGAGCGGCTGGTGTGCCTGGGTGACTTCGGGGCCTACGGCGCGGAACCGGAGGCGGTCTTCCCGCTGCTGCGCGAGGGTGGGGTCGAGTGCCTGGCGGGCAACTACGAGGTCGCCATCGGCTCCGGGCAGACCGACTGCGGCTGCGGCTACGCCGACGACGCCGACAACGCGTTCGCCCAGATCGCGTACGACTACACGTTCGCGAACACCTCGGCCGACTTCGCGGCGTGGATGCGCACGCTCCCGACCGAGCACCGCGAGACCGTCGCCGGCGTCGACCTGCACCTGGTCCACGGCTCGACGCTCGCCGTCAACGACTTCTGGTGGGAATCGCTCGACGAGGACGCGCACCGGGCCCGGGTCGACGCGTCCGGGGCCGACGTCGTGTGCTGCACGCACTCCGGGCTGCCCTGGACCCGCCGTGTCACCCGCTCCGACGGCGGCGAGACGCTGGTGGTCAACGTGGGCGTGCTGGGGCGCCCGGCCAACGACGGCGGCACCCACGTCTGGTACGCGCTGCTCGACCTCGACGCGGAGGCGGCCGCGGCGACCCTCGTGCCCCTGGAGTACGACTGGGCCGCGCAGGCGGCGTCGATCCGGGCCGCGGGCCTGCCGGAGGCGTTCGCCGAGTCGATCGGGACCGGCTGGCTGACCACCTGCCTGGAGATCCTGCCGCCGGCGGAGCGCTCCCGGGGCCGGTTCCAGCTCTACAAGTCCGCCGTGCCCGACTTCCGCGCCGCTGCGGGCTCGTGGGGCGACGACCTCGTCGTGCCCGACGACGGGCGCCCGGTGATGCCGCTGTTCGGCTCGGCGCTCTTCCCCTCCCGGCTGTGGCTCTACACCAACTTCGACTGCAACCTGGCGTGCGACTACTGCTCGGTGGCGTCCTCGCCGCGGGCGCGGGCCCGGCGGATGGACCGCGAGCGCTTCTCGGCGCTGCTCGCCGACGCGGTCACCGAGGGGTTCACCGAGCTCTACGTCACCGGCGGCGAGCCGTTCCTGGTCCCCGACCTGGTCGACATGCTGCTCGAGGCGACCCAGGTGAGCGAGGCGCTCGACGTGGTCTGCCTGACCAACGCGATGCTCTACCGCGGACGGCGCCGTGAGCAGCTCGAACGGCTCGCCGGTGTCGAGCGGCTGACCCTGCAGACCTCGCTCGACGGCGCCGCCCCCGCCGCCCACGACGTGCTCCGCGGACGCGGGTCCTGGGCGCGGGCGATGGAGGGCCTCGACCTGGCGGTGTCGCTCGGGCTGCCGGTGCGGGTCGGGATGACCGAGACCGAGCACAACGCCGGGCAGGGCGACGCGCTGCGCACGCTGCTGGCCGCGCACGGGGTGCCCCCGGAGCGGGTGGCGGTGCGTCCGCTGATCGCCCGGGGCCATTCCCACGAGGGCATGGCGATCGGCGAGGACGACACGGTCCCCGAGCTCACCGTCACCGCCGACGGCTGGCACTGGCACCCCGCGGGCGCGGACGTCGCCACCAGTCCCGACATGCACCTGGGCGGGCCGGAGGTGCCGATGGCCGAGGCCAAGCGCCGCGTCGTCGAGCGCTTCCTCGAGCTGCGCCGCCGTGACGGGTCGATGCCGACGATCTACCAGTGCGCGGTGTGACGCCGGTGCGCGTCTCGATCGTCGTGCCGGTGCTCGACGAGGAGGAGCGCGTGGTCGGGCTCCTCTAGCACCTGCGCACCCACTTCGCCGGCTGCGAGATCGTCGTCGCCGACGGCGGGAGCACCGATCGCACCCTGGACCTGGTGGCGCGAGCCGCGCCCCCGGCCACCGTGGTGCGCGCCCCGACGGGCCGCGGCCCGCAGGCCGACGCGGGCGCGGCCGCCGCCACGGGCGACGTGCTGTGGTTCGTGCACGCCGACACCCGCCCCGACCCGGCGTCGCTGGACGCGATGCGCGCGGCCCTGGCCGACGCGCACGTCGTGGGCGGCGGGTTCCGGCTGCGCTTCGATCGGGGTGGCCCCGCGCTGCGCTGGCTGGAGTGGACCTCGAACGTGCGGGCACGGCGACTGGGCTGGGTGTTCGGCGACCAGGCGATGTTCGTGCGGCGCGAGCACTTCGACGCCGTCGGGGGGTTCGGGGGCCTCGTGCTCATGGAGGACCTCGAGATCAGCCGCCGGCTGCGCTCCCGCGGCCGGCTCGCCGTGCTCGACCCGCCGTGCGTCGCGTCGGCCCGCCGGTTCGACGAGCACGGCACGCTGCGCATGATCGTCCGGATGCAGTGGTGCAAGCTGCTGTACTTCCGCGGCGTCCCTCCCGCGGAGATCCGGCGCCGCTACACCGCGCGACGGCGCCACAGCCGGCTGAGCCGGTTACGGGCCCGACTGCGGCCCGTCGACCCTGCCTTCGCGGACGCGCTGGCGCGCCGGTGGGCGGAGCTCCCCGACGGTGCCCGCACGCCCGGGCAGGTGCTGGGACGGCACGCCGTGGGGTGCGAGGGCACCCACGGCGTCTTCCCGCGCTGCGACCTCGCCTGCACGCCCTGCTACCACTCGCGCGACGCCAACCGGGTGCGCGTCGACGGTCCGCACACCCTCGCGCAGGTCGAGGCGCAGATGGCGCTGCTGGAGCGCGAGCGGGGCCCCGTGGCGCACGCCCAGCTCATCGGCGGCGAGGTCACCCTGCTCGACCCCGACGACCACGCGGCCGCGCTGGCGATCATGCGCCGACACGGCCGGGAGCCGATGAGCATGACCCACGGCGACGTCGACCCGGACCACCTGCGCCGGCTCGCCCTCGGCCCCGACGGGCGGCGCCGCTTCCGGCGGCTGTCGTTCGCGTTGCACGTCGACTCCCTGATGTACGGGCGTCGCGGCATCCCCCGGCCGCCCGACGAGCGCTCGCTGACCCCCTACCGCCGCCGGTTCGTCGAGGCGGTGGGCGCGCTGCGTCGGTACGGGGTGCGCTCCTTCGTGGCGCACAACATGACCGTCACCCCGTCCAACCTCGACCAGGTGCCCGACGTGGTGCGCGACTGCCTGCCGCTGGGGTTCGGGATGCTGTCGTTCCAGCCGGCGGCGTTCGTGGGCGACGACCGCCGCTGGCGCGAGGACTACCGCGACCACGACGCCGACGCGGTGTGGGCGCGGATCGAGTCCGGGGTCGGGGCGCGGCTGGACCCGACGCTGTTCCAGCACGGGGACGTGCGCTGCAACCGCGTCGCCTACGGGTTCCGGCTCGGGGACCGCTGGTTCCCCCTGCTCGACGGCGACGACCCGCGGGACCTCGCCGCGCGCGACGCGTTCTTCCGCCACCTCGGGGCGGTGACCTTCACCGGGGTGCCCCCGGCGCTGCTCGCCGTGCGCCTGGCGCGGGTCGTGGCCCGCCGCCCCTCGGTGGCCGCCGTGGCGGCCTGCTGGTTCGCGCGCACCGTGCGCCGCGTCGGTGTGCAGCGGGTGCTGCGCCACCGCCCGCGGCCGCTGACGTTCGTCATGCACAGCTTCATGGACGCCGCCGACGTCGCGCCGGCCTGGGCGCTCACGCAGCGCGGGGAGACCGCCGACGACCCGCGCGTGCGGGCGACCCAGGAACGCCTAGCCGCGTGCCACTACGCGATGGCCCACCCCGAGGACGGCACCGTCGTTCCCGCGTGCGTGCAGCACGCGGTGCTCGACCCGGCCGAGAACGCCGCGCTGCGCCGCCTGCTGCCCCTGGTGGAGCGCGACCGGTGACCGGGCCGGGGGCGTGGACGGCGCGCACCGTCCGCGTGCTGCGCTCGCCCTGGCCGCGGCTGGCGCTGGTCGCGGTGCTCCTCGCCGCGGCCGGCGTGCTGGCGGTGACGCGGGGGAGCACGGTGGTCGCCGACACCCGGGCGTGGGTCGCGGGCCTCGGCCCGGCCGGTGCGGTGACCTTCGTCCTGGTCTACGCGGTCGCCGCCATGGCCCTGCTGCCGGTCTCGCTGCTCTCGGCCGTGGCCGGCGTGCTCTTCGGGCCCGTCGCCGGGGTGGCGGTGGTGTGGACGGGGGCGATGCTGGGCGCGGGCGGCTCCTTCGCGGTCGGGCGGGTGCTCTCGCGGCCCGCGGTCGAGGCGCTCGCCGGCGAGCGCCTCGAGCGGCTGGACCGTTTCCTCGCGCGGCGGGCCTTCCTCGCCGTCCTCGCGGTCCGGCTGATCCCGCTGTTCGGGTTCGTGCTGGTCAACTACAGCGCGGCGGCCACGGCCGTGGGCGTGCGCCCGTACCTCGCGGGCACCGCGCTGGGCATCGTGCCCGGCGTCGTCGCCCTCGTGGTGCTGGGCGGCGACGCCGACGACCCGACCTCGCCGGCGTTCCTCGCCGCCGCGACCGGGTTCCTCGCGCTCACCGTCGGCGGGCTGGTGGTCGTGCGGCGGGTGCGCGGCCGAGCGGCGCAGCCCGCCGGGCCGGCACCGCGAGACGTGCGGCCCACCGCGCCGCCGGGGTCCTGAGCGCGTCGGCGAGCTCGGCCAGCGCGGCGTTCCAGACGGCGTCGCCCCAGCCCGGGTAGGGGTGGGTGACGCCGGCGAGGTCCCGGAGCCGTCCACGGCGGGCCGCCAGCGCGGTCAGCTCCCCGAGCACCTCGGCGGCCCGCGGGCCGACGACGGTGGCGCCCAGCACGCGGGCCCGCCGGTCGAGCACCACGCGGGTCACCCCGCCGGTCTCGTCCTCGGTGACGGCCCGGTCCACCTCGCCGTGCTCCAGGGTCCGGACCCGCACGCCGTCGTGCGCGGCGCGGGCCTGGGCCTCGGTGAGGCCGACGTGGGCGACCTCGGGATCGGTGTAGGTCACCCGGGGCATGCCCCGGTGGTCGACGCGGCGCAGCGGGGCGAGGACCGCGTTGGTCGCCGCGACGCTGCCGTGCACCCCGGCGACGTGCGTGAACGGCATCGCGCCGCCCGAGGGCAGGTCGCCGACGACGTCACCGGCCGCGAACACCCCGGGCGCGCTCGTGCGCAGCCGGTCGTCGACGACGACGTGACCGCTCGGGGCGCACGCGACGCCGAGGGCCTCCAGCCCCAGCTCGCCGGTGGCCGGGGCGCGGCCCAGAGCAACCAGGAGCCGCTCCCCGGTGACCCGCGCGCCGCTGTCCAGCTCCACCTCCGGACCGTCGCGGCCGGGACGGACGGCGAGCGCCCGCGCCCCGGTGCGCACGTCGACCCCGTCCCGGACCATCGCCGTCCGCAGGCGCGCCGACGCCGCGGGCTCCTCGCCGGGCAGGACGCGGTCCGCGGCCTCGACGAGGGTCACCCTCGTGCCGAGCCGTGCGAAGCCCTGGCCGAGCTCGCACCCGATCGGTCCGGCGCCCAGCACGACCAGCGAACGCACCGGCGCGTCGAGATCCCACACCGAATCCGTGGTCAGCGGCGCCGCGTCGGCCACCCCGGGGATCGCGGGCACCACCGGGTCGGCACCGGCCGCGATGACCGCGCGCCGGAAGCGCAGCAGGGCGCCGTCGACCTCGGCGCGCCCCGGGCCGGTGAAGCGCAGCGTGCCGGTGCGGACCTCCACGCCGTCGGCGGCCAGCGCCTCGACCGAATCGACCGGGGCGATCCGCTCGCGGGCGGCGTGCACGTGGGCCATCACCGCGGCGAGGTCGACGTGCGGCTCCGCCGTGCGGACGCCGAACCGGGCGCCTGTGCGCGCGGCGTGGGCGTGCGCGGCGGCGGCGAGGAACGCCTTGGACGGCACGCAGCCGGTCCAGAGGCAGTCGCCGCCGGTGCGGGCGCGCTCGACCAGCACCACCCGCGCCCCGAGTCGCGCGGCGGTGCGCGCCGCCACCAGCCCGGCCGTGCCGCCCCCGACGACGAGCAGATCCCTGCGCTGCACCCGATCCCCGTTCCCGGCACGATCCCCACGTGCCCCACCGCGACGACCGTCCGGTCGACCTGCACGGCATCGTCCTGCCCGACGCCCGGACCGGCGACCCGGTGGAGCTCGGGGGACTCGGGTGGGACGCGGCGGTCGTGCTGACCGCGATCCGCCACCGGTCTTGACTGCCCTGCCAGCAGCACCTGGTCCAGGTGCAGGACGCCCTGGCGGAGGCCGGGGTGGAGGCGGTCGCGGTGGGGTTCAGCCCGCCCGACGCCCTCGCGCCGCTGGCCGGGCACCTCGGGTGGCGCGGGCGCTTCCTCGCCGACACCGAGCGCCGTCTCTACCGCGATCTCGGGCTGGGGCGGGCGCCGTGGTGGCGCGTGTACTCGCCGGGCACCATCGCGATCTACGTCCGCGCGGCCCGGCGGGGGCGTCGGGGCACCGCGGCGGTGGAGGACACCCGCCAGCTCGGCGGGGACGCGCTGGTGCGCGAGGGGCGCGCGGTCGCCCGGTGGAACCCTCGCAGCCCCGACGACCGGGTGCCCGCCGACGAGCTGGCCGCCGCGGCCCTCGGCCGGTGGTGACCGTTTTCGGGAACGGTCAAGTTACCCGCCGGTACCAACCCGTCCCTCGGGCCGGGGTGAGACGTCGCCGCACGTGGCAGGATCGCGGCCCGGGACGGGCGGTACACGCCGGCCGTCCCGGTCACCGGTCGTCGGCAGGAAGGTCTGGGACGTGGCTCGCGAATTCGCCCGGGTGGGAGTGGTCGGTCTCGGCACCATGGGGGCGGGCATCGTCGAGGTGTTCGCCCGGGCGGGCATCGAGGTGGTCGCCATCGAGGTCGACGACGCCACCGCGACCCACGGCCGCGAGACGATCGAGGCCTCCACCCAGCGGGCCGTCGACCGCTCCAAGCTGGCCGCCGACGACCGCGAGGCCCTGCTCGCGCGCGTGCGGGTGAGCACCCAGCTCGACGACCTCGCCGATGCCGATCTGGTGGTCGAGGCCGTGCCCGAGCGCCTCGACCTCAAGACCGAGGTGTTCGCGGCCCTGGACAAGGTCTGCGGACCGGAGACCATCTTCGCGTCGAACACCTCGTCGCTGTCGATCACCGAGCTGTCGGTGCGCACCGAGCGCCCGTCGCAGGTCGTCGGCATGCACTTCTTCAACCCGGCCCCGGTGCAGGCGCTGATCGAGGTGGTGCGCACGGTGGTCACCGACCCCGAGGTGCTCGCCGACGTCACCGAGCTGGCGGTCCGGCTGGGCAAGAGCCCGGTGGTGTGCGGCGACCGCGCGGGCTTCATCGCCAACAACCTGCTCTTCACCTACCTCAACCAGGCCGTCGGGATGTTCGAGTCCCACTACGCCGGACGCGAGGACCTCGACGCCGCCATGCGCTACGGCTGCGGCTACCCCATGGGCCCGCTGGCGCTGATGGACCTCATCGGCCTCGACACGGCCTACGAGATCCTCGACACGATGTACCGGCAGTCGCGCAACCAGCGCCACGCGCCGGCCCCGATCCTCAAGCAGATGATCACCGCGGGGCTGCTCGGCCGGAAGTCGGGCCGCGGCTTCTACACCTACGCCGCCCCCGGGTCCCCCGAGGTCGTGGCCGACTCGCTGACCCCGCCGCCGCCCGGCCAGGAGGCCGCCGGCCAGCGATCGGTGCAGGTCGTGGGCGTCGTCGGCACCGGCACGATGGCCACGGGCATCGCCGAGGTGTTCGCCAGGTCGGGCCACGACGTGGTCGTCCGCGCGCGCACCGAGGCCAAGGGCGAGGGCGTCGTCGCGGGCATCCGCAAGTCGCTCGAGAAGGCCGTGGTCAAGGGCAAGCTCTCGGAGGACGCCCGCGACGAGACCCTCGCGCGCGTCCGGCCCACGACCTCGTTCGACGACCTGGCGACCTGCGACCTGGTGGTCGAGGCCGTCGCCGAGGACCTCGAGGTCAAGCAGGCCGTCTTCGGCGCGCTCGACGACGTGTGCAAGCCCGGCGCGATCCTCGCGACCACCACGTCGTCGCTGCCCGTGGTCGAGTGCGCCGCGGCGACGCAGCGTCCCGACGACGTCATCGGCATGCACTTCTTCAACCCGGCGTCGGTGATGAAGCTCGTCGAGATCGTCAGCCCGATCACGACCTCGCCGGACGTCACCGCCACCGTCCGGGCCGTGACCGCCGAGATCGGCAAGCACCCGGTGCTGTGCGGCGACCGCGCGGGCTTCATCGTCAACGCGCTGCTGTTCCCCTACCTCAACGACGCGACGGCGATGCTCGAGGCGAACTACGCCAGCGCCGACGACATCGACTCGGCCATGAAGAACGGCTGCGGGCTGCCGATGGGGCCGTTCGCGCTGCTCGACGTCGTCGGGCTCGACGTGTCGCTGGCCATCGAGCGCTCGCTCTACCAGGAGTTCCGCGTGCCCGGTTTCGCGCCGGCGCCGCTGCTCGAGCACCTGGTGACCGCCGGCCGCCTGGGCCGCAAGACCGGCCAGGGCTTCCGGGACTACCAGAAGAAGTAGCGGTGCCCAGATCTTGACGTCGAGACGGCCCCGCCGGCCCGCCCGTCCCGCAGCGGACCCCCCACCGCTGCGGGGCGGGTGGCTGCGCGAGGAGGGCGGCTGGATCGTGCGCTCGATCAGCGGGACGGCCGCGACCAAGGCCTACCGCTGCCCGGGCTGTGATCAGGAGATCCCGCCGGGCACGCCGCACGTGGTGGCGTGGCCGGCCGACGAGCCCGAGGGCACGGTGGAACGCCGCCACTGGCACACGAGGTGCTGGCAGCGCCGGCGCTGACCCCTACCGGGAAGCGGGGCTGCGCTGCTCGGGCGCCGACGCCCCGCCGAGGTCCGAGGACTCGCCGTTGCCCTTGCCGTTGCCCCCGCCGTTCCCGCCACCGTTCCCCGCGGCGGGGCCGGTGACGGCGGTGGCGCCCGACGGCGGGCTGGGCAGGGTCGGGCCGGAGCCGGGCGCGGGGTGCGCGCCCGAGAGCGTCGGCCGGCCGTCGGTGGCGCCCTGCTCGTCGGGGAACGCGTCGACGGCGGGCAGGCTGCCGAGCGCCGCGCGCAGGGTGGAGAGCTGCTGGCCCACCCGGTCGCGCAGGCGGCGCATCTC
>CADCTH010000039.1 GCA_902805495.1 uncultured Actinomycetospora sp. | reverse complement strand
TGCACCGGGGGCGCCGGGAGCGCCGGCACCGGGAGCACCGGGAGCACCGGGGGCGCCGGGGGCGCCGGCACCGGGAGCACCGGGAGCACCGGCACCGGGGGCACCCGCCGGGGCACCCACTGCCGGGGACGCCGGGGGCGCACCCGCCGTGCTGCCCGAGCCGCAGCGACCGGTCAGCAGGAGGATCGCGATCACGATGGCGATCGCGACCAGGGCCAGCAGCAGCCAGGCCCAGACGGGCCGGCGACGTCGCTGGCCGGCGGCGACGGCTCCGGTGGTGGAGTCGTCCGGGGCAGGGTTGGTCATCGGGGCGGACCTTCCGACGGGTGGGAGCGCGCGGGGCCCTCGTCTCGAGCCCGTCGCCCGGGGAGTGGTGCGGGCTGCCCCCCGGGTCACCGTCGCGAAACGCCCGGAGCGATCAGTCCTGCGCGTCCCGGAGCGCGAGCACCACGCGCACGACCCGCTCGACGGCCGCCTCGAGCAGCGCGCCGCGGAGCTCCCCGCGGTCGGCGAGGTTGTGCGCCGCGAGCTCGAGCATCTCCTCGGGCCCGACCCGGCGGACCAGCAGGGCCGCGACCTCCTCGAGGTCGAGGCCGGGGTGGTCGAGGCGCGTCAGGGCGAACGCGACGACGAGCTCCTCGTCCCGCACGGCGACCTCCCCTCCGTCCCGAGGGTAGTGGCCGCCGGGCGTCAGCGGAGCCCGCGCAGCCCCAGGGTGTCCAGCCAGCCCGCGAGGCCGTCGAGCGCGGCCTGCGCGCCGGTCTCGGTCTCGGGCGCCGGGGTGAACACCCGCTGGTCGCCCTCACCGGAGACGCGCTGCCCCGCGAACGGGATCGGCACCGTGCCCGCGACGGGCACCATGCGCAGGCCGAGCAGCACCGGCAGCACCGCCTCGGTGGCGCGGGCGCCGGCGGCGACCCCGCCGTAGCCCAGGACCGCGACGGGCTTGCCCGACCACTCCTGGTTGAGGTGGTCCATCGCGTTCTTCAGCGGCGCGGTGAAGCTGTGGTTGTACTCGGGGTGCACGATCGCGAACGCGTCGGCACGGGCGATGGTGGCGCTGAAGGCCTTGGTCGTGTCGAGCGTGTAGCGCCCGTGACGCGGGTGCTCCGGCTCGGCGAACATCGGCAGGTCGACCTCGGCGAGGTCGACGATCTCGACGTCGAACCCCTCGTGCTCCCGGGCGTACCCGGCGAACCACCGCGCGATCGGCTCGCCGACCCGCCCGGGGCGGGTGCTCGCGACGATGATCTGCAGCAACGGTCGGCGACCGGCCTCCGTCATCGCGCTCCTCCGCTCGAACCGTTGCCCATGCGAACATCCTGCCCCGCGGCGGGCGGCAGTGCCGGGGATGCCCGCCCTCGCAGAGTCAGGGGACCATGCGCACCGACGAGGGCACCGAGCGCGGCTCCCGCGCCGGCATCGCGGCCATCGGGCTGGTGGGCGGGGTCGTCGGCGGGCTGATCGGCGGCGGCAGCGGCGTGCTGTTCGTGCCCGCACTCGACCGCTTCACCTCGATGTCCCGGGCCCGGGTGCACGGCACGTCCACGGTCGCCAACATCGGCGTGTGCGTCTCCGGCGCCGCCGCCTACGCGGTGGGCGGTGGCGCGCTCGACCTGCGCGTCGGCACGGGGATGCTCGTCGGAGGCACGTTCGGCGGCCTGCTCGGTCCCTGGCTGCTGGCCCGCGCCTCCGAGACGGTCCTGCGGGTGCTGCTCATCGCGATCCTGCTGCTCACCGCGGCCAAGTTCACGGTCGACGCGCTCGGGTCGCCGCTGTTCACCCATGCCCTGGTGCCGGCCGGCCTGCTCGCCGACCTGTGGTTCGTCGTCCCGACGACGATCCTGGTCGGCGTCGTCGTCGGGGCCTGGGCCGGCGCCATGGGGCTCGGGGGCGGCCTGCTGGCCGTGCCTGCCCTGGTGCTGCTGTTCGGCGTCGAGCTGCACGTCGCCGCGGGCACGTCGCTGCTGATGTTCATCCCCAACTCGGTGGTCGGCTCCGTGGTGCACGCGCGCCAGGGCACGGCGTCGTCGCGCTGGGGCTGGTTGCTCGGGCTGACCGCCGCCCCCGGCGTCGTGGCGGGCGCCGTGCTCGGGCTCGCGCTCGACACCGAGGTCCTCGGCCTGGTCTTCGGCGTGTTCGCCCTGCTCATGGCCGTCCGGGAGATCGCCGCGCTGGCGCGCAGGCGGTCGGCGCCCGGCTAGGAGAGCTGCAGACCCTCCAGCTTCGCCCGCCGCTCGCCCTCGATGGGCACGGTCTCCTCGGACGCGCGGTCAACGAAGGCGTGGACGAAATGGCCGGTGAAGAACAGCTCGCCGTCGCTGCGGTACATCCCGACCTCGAAGCGCACGCTCGTGTTGCCCAGCTCACCGACCCGCAGGCCGACCGACACCACGTCGGGGAACCCGGCCTGCGCCACGTACTCGCAGTGCACCTGCTTCACCAGGCCCGCCGTGTCGCCCCCGTGCGGGTCGAGGCACCCGGTCTCGATCAGCCACCGGTTCACGACGGTGTCCATGATCGAGTGGTGCACCACGTTGTTCAGGTGCCCGTACTGGTCGTTGTCGTTCCAGCGCGTCGTGACGTCCTGCCAGTGGGCGTAGTCGTTCTCGTCAGCCATGCCTGCGGTGATCGGCACAGAGCCACGTCCGCAAACCCCTGGGCGACAAGGGCGCGACGGCGTCGAGGAACCTGTGCCGGTGCAGACGCTGCGGATCGTCCCGGACCTGCGGAGCTCGGTCGTCGAGGAGGCGCCCGCGTCGCAGCTGCTGCTGTTCACCTCGCAGCGCGGCGACGCCGACCCCGCCCTCCTGGACCTCCCGTCCGTGCGGCCCTTCACCTGGGCTAACCTCGTCAGGGCGCTGCGGGATCCCGACCTGGAGCTGGTCGAGGTCGCCGAGCCGCTCTGGCTGGGCGAGTGGGTGCGGGCGCTCCGCCCCATCGCGCTGGTCAAGCTGGTGCGCGTGGTCCGGCCGCGGCGCCGGGTGCGGATCGCGACCTACGCCATCGAGAACCTCGACGTCCGCGAACGCCTCACCTTTCCGTCGCTCGCCGCCCGGCCCGTCGTGGGCGCCGTGGCGACCCGGCTCGCCACCCTCGCCCTGGGCCTCTCGCTGCTGGCGCTGGACGCGGTCGTGTTCGGGACGACGGGCGCGTACGAGAACTACCGGCGCGGGTTCGGCTGGGCGCTGCGCCGCACGCGGCACACCGTCCTGACCCCGCGGCTCGACACGTGCCGCGTGTGCGGGGCGGTAGCCGTGGACGCCGCGCGTGAGCGGACGGTCCTGTTCCTCGGGACGCCCAGCGAGCGCAAGGGCTTCGGCGTGCTCACCGACGCGTGGGAGCGCTCCGGCGCGGCGGCGGAGGGCTGGCGCCTCGTGGTCGCCGACCCGAGCGGCGGGGACGGTCGCGCCCTGCCCACGGGCGTGTCGATCACCTCGCCGAGCCGGTCCGCGGTGCACGAGCTCCTCCGCACCGCGTCGGTGGTGGCCATGCCCTCGGTCCGGCGCCCGGGCTGGCGCGAGCAGATCGGGCTGCCGCTGGTGGAGGGCCTGGCCCACGGCTGCCGCGTCGTCACGACGACGGAGACGGGCCTCGCGGACGATCTGCGCGAGCACCCCCTCGTCGTCCTCACGACCCCGGGCGACCCGCAGGGCCTCGCCGACGGCCTGCGCCGGGCGATGGCCGGTGGCGGGGCCCCGGGCCCGGCCACGACCGGGCGGGCGGGATCCACCAAACGGGACGTCGTGGAGTGGTGGCTGGGCGTCCCGACACCGCCGACGAGGTGACGCCGGTGTTTGCGGGCGGCGACGGATCGGTAACCGGCCGCGTCCCGCACGTCGATCCCACGGGGGAACCATCATCATGCCCGGCCAGCCGTCCGGTGGCGGCTTCGACATCCTGCAGTCGCTGCAGGGTGCGTTCACCACGTTCCTGAGCTACGTGCCCAACGTCATCGGCGCCCTGCTCGTCCTGATCATCGGCTACATCATCGCGCGGTTGCTGCGCGCGGGGATCAGCCGTCTGCTGCGCAAGGTGCGCGTGGACGAGAAGCTCACCCACGGTTCGGGCGGTGAGTACGTCGCGCGGTTCTCGCCGCAGGGCAAGCCCTCCCAGCTGGTGGGGCTCGTCGTGCAGTACGTGCTGATGGTCTTCGTGATCGTCTCCGCCGTCGGCACCCTGAACATCCCGGCGGTGTCCGGGTTCCTGACCCTGGCGCTGGCGTACCTGCCGAACGTCATCGCCGCGCTGCTGATCTTCCTGGTCGCCGCCGCGGTGGCCGCCGCCGTCGGCGGGCTCGTGCACCGCACCATGGGTGACACCCCGACCGGCCGCGTCGCGCGTTCCGGGGCGCCGACCCTGGTCATGGCGATCGCGGTGTTCATGATCCTGAACCAGCTCGGCATCGCGGAGACGATCGTCAACGCCACGTTCATCGCGCTCATCGGCGCGGTGGCGCTGGGTTCGGCGCTGGCCTTCGGTCTCGGCGGGCGTGACGCCGCCGCCGACCTGATCAACTCGGGCTACCGCAAGGCCCAGCAGCAGTCCGACCAGGTCCAGGCCGACCTGCAGGCCGGCCGCCAGCGCGCCGAGGCCGACGCCCGCGCGTACGCGCCCGCCGGCGTGCAGGGCGGCACCTCGGGCGGTGCCCACGAGGCCGCCCCGGACGGGTTCCGGACGGAGCCGACCATCCGGACCGACGGGCGGCGCTGACGGCCGAGATCGACGCCCCTGTCGGGGCGAGCACGGCACGAGGGCCGGCAGGTCACAGGACCTGCCGGCCCTCGTGCGTGCCGGTCAGTCGCCGGCGGTCCGGCAGGTCGGACGGGCGAGCCGCACGGCGATCGCGACGAGCACCGAGGCCACGGCGAGGACGAGCAGGGCCGAGGACAGCCCGGAGATCGCCGCGGCGAGGGCGAGCACCACGAGCGGGCAGATGAATTCGCCGAGGAACAGGGCGGCGGTCCAGAACCCGGTGCCGCGACCGCGCTGCTCGAGCGACAGCGACGAGATCGTCCACGTCAGCAGGCTCGGGAGCAGCAGGCCGCCGCCGAAGCCGGCGATGACCGCACCGATCAGGACGACGGGGACGCCGTTGCCCGCGGCGATGACGGCGAGGCCGACGCCGATCGCGGTGAAGGCCACCGGCAGCAGGATCGCCGGACCGCGGTGGGCGACGCGCGGGAACAGCAGCGCGCCGGCCGCGGTGGCCAGCGAGGAGATGGCGCTGACCAGGCCGATGGTGCCCGTGGAGGTCACGCCGACGCCGGCCAGGGCGTAGGAGAGCTCGACGATCAGGGTGTAGAACGCGATGCCGCCGAACAGGGTGACCGCGATGGGCCCGGCCAGCTGGCGCCACGGCACCGACGGCAGTGCGCGCGTCGCACGGTCGGCGGTGCGGCGCACCGGCTCCCAGATGGCGACGATCGTCATGACGGCCAGCGGCAGGCTCACCAGGTAGAGCCAGAACGGCGCGCGCCAGCTGGCGGCCCCGAGTGCGCCGCCGAGGGCGAAGAAGACGGTGGCGGCGAGCGTCGTGTAGACGGCCTGCAGGCCCAGGTACTTGTCGCGGGCGTGGCCGGTGAAGTAGTCGGCGATGAGCGTGGTGCAGCACGTCATGATCGCGGCCTCGGTGAGGCCCACGCCGACGCGGCTGAGCAGGATCATCGGCAGTGAGTCGAGGTACAGCGGGGCGGTGCCCACGAACGCGTAGACCACCAGGGCCCCGACCAGCAGGTTCTTCCGCCCGAAGGCGTCGACGATCCGGCCGGCCACCGGCGCGAGCAGCCCGATGACCAGCGCCGGCGCGGTGAGCACCAGCGGGACCAGCGCTGCGGAGCCGGGCACGTCGGCGAAGGCTGCCTGCATGATCGGCAGGACCGGGGCGAGCAGCACCGCCCCGAGGATGGGCAGGCAGCTCGAGAGCATGAGGACCGCGACCTGCAGCAGCCCGGGACGCCGTCCGGTGCGCGGGTCGGCGAGCACCTCGTCGGTCTCGCGCGTCGCGACCGCGGGCGGCGGGTCGGCGGTCTGGTCGGTCATGTCGGGCTCCTCCGGCATCGTCGGCGGGAGATCGTGGGTCGTCTCACCTGCGGACAGTGTCGGGAGCCGGATCGCCGGGCGGAAATCACCGTTCTCGGTGGGGTGGTATCGACCGCGTGGATGGGTCGGCCGCCGCGTCGAGCTCGGCGACGGTCGGCATCCCGGCCCGGGCACCGACCGAGGCCACCGAGAGCGCGGCGGCACGGTTGGCGACGGCGGCGGCGGCGACCAGGTCGTCGCCCGCCGCGAGGCGCGCCGCGAGGACGCCCGTGAACGTGTCGCCGGCCCCCGTCGTGTCCCGGACCGTCGCGGGCACCGCGGGGAGCCGCTGCGGGTCGGTGTCGACGACGAGGACCCCGTCGCCGCCCAGCGTCACCACGACCGCCGCGCCGGTGCGTTCCCGCAGGCCACGCGCCTCCTCCTCGGGCGAGCCCGACGCCAGGCCGGCGGAGCGCGCGAGGGCCGAGAGCTCGCCCGCGTTGGGCGTCAGGACGGGACCGTGCCGCAGGAGGTCGGTGACGACCGGGACGACGGGGGCGGGGTCGAGCACGCAGGGCACCCCGAGCTCGCCCGCGGACGCGACGGCCGCCGCCACCGCGTCCCCGGGGATCTCGGTGCTGACCAGGACCACGGCGACGTCCTCGGCGGCCCGCAGGCTCGCCCGCACGCGCTCGGGGTCCACCCGGCCGTTCGCACCGGCACCCACCGCGATCTGGTTCTCGCCGTGGGCGTCGACGACGATCAGGGCGGTGCCCGTGGTGGCGCCCTCGACGACCGCGACGTCGTCCACCCCGACACCCTCGGCCTCGAGATCGGCGAGGGCCCCGCGTCCGAGGTCGTCGGCGCCGACCGCACCCACGAAGCGGACCGTCGCCCCGACGCGGGCGGCGGCGACGGCGGCGTTCGCGCCCTTGCCGCCGCCGTGCTGCTCGACGCCGGGCCCGAGCACGGTCTCGCCCGGACCGGGGAGGGTCTCCGTCGCGACCACCATGTCGACGTTGACCGCGCCGACGACGGCCACCGATCGTCGTGCGCCTCGTCGTGCTTCCGAGGGGGAGCCCACACCTGAGTATCGCCCCCGCCGGGTGCGGGGGAGGATCGCCCCGAGGAGCCGCGCGCTCGCGCGGGCCGACACGGAGGGTGGACGGCGTGACGGAGTTGAAGTTCGGGCTCAAGGCGTCGGCGGAGCAGTTCGACCCGCGCGAGCTGGTGGACATGTCCGTCCGGGCGGAGGAGGCCGGGCTCGACAGCGTCCTCGTCAGCGACCACTACCAGCCCTGGCGGCGCACCGGCGGGCACGCGCCGTTCGCGATGGTCTGGATGAGCGCGGTGGGGGAGCGGACGTCGCGCGTGCAGCTCGGGACGAGCGTGCTCACGCCGACGTTCCGCTACAACCCGGCCGTGGTCGCGCACGCCTTCGCGACGCTCGGATCCCTCTACCCGGGCCTCGTCATGCTGGGGGTCGGCACGGGCGAGGCGCTCAACGAGACGTCGGTGACCGGCGCGGAGTGGCCGGAGTTCAAGGAGCGGTTCGCGCGCCTGCGCGAGGCCGTGACGCTGATCCGGACGCTGTGGCGCGAGGACAACGTCACGTTCGACGGCGACTACTACCGCACGATCAACGCCACGGTGTTCGACAAGCCCGAGCACGAGGTGCCGATCTACATCGCCGCGGGGGGACCGCAGGTCGCCCGCTACGCCGGCCGGGCCGGTGACGGCATGATCTGCACCAGCGGCAAGGGCATGTAGCTGTACTCCGACAAGCTCATGCCCGCCGTCGACGAGGGCCTGGCCAAGGCCGAGCGCGACGGCGTCGGGTACGACCGCACCATCGAGATCAAGCTGTCCTTCGACCTCGACCGGGACCGGGCGCTCGAGAACACCCGGTTCTGGGCGCCGCTGGCGCTGTCCGCGGAGGAGAAGAGCGGCTACGACGACCCGACCGAGATGGAGCGCGCCGCCGAGCAGCTGCCCATCGAGAAGATCGCGGGCCGGTGGATCGTCACCTCCGACCCCGACGAGGTGATCGACCAGGTCAAGCCCTACCTCGACCTCGGGCTCAACCACCTGGTCTTCCACGCGCCGGGCCACGACCAGCAGCGCTTCCTCGACCAGTTCTCCGAGCACGTGCTGCCCAAGCTGCACGCGCTGCGCTAACCCCTGGCGGTCCCCGCGCGAGAGAGCCGGTCGAGCAGGGCGGCGCGCACGGCGTCCACGTCGGCGTCGAGCGCCGCGTCGACGGCCCGGTGCTGCGGGGGGTTCGGCCGCAACCGGCGGCGGTCGGCGAGCACCGCCGCCCGCCCCGGCCCGGTCGACGTGTCGATCTCGAGCGGCAGCGGGGTGGTCGTCACCGCGCCCGGGGCGACGGCCTCGAGGACGGCCACGGCGTCGTGCAGCGGGATCTCGGAGACGCCGAGCGCCTGCCGGTAGTGGTGCAGGTAGGTGTCCCGGCTCCCGGTGAGCACCCGGGCGATCGGTCCGGTGACCGCGAGGCGGTCGAGCCAGCCCTCGTCCACCGTGCACCGGTGCGTCAGGTCGAGGGGCACCAGGGTGACCGGCACGTCCTCCTCCACCAGCACCCGGCGGGCGGCCTCCGGGTCGGACCACAGGTTGAACTCGGCGACCGGGGTGACGTTGCCGGACACCGACACCGCCCCGCCCATGATCACCACTCGCCGGATCCGCTCCGCGAGGTCCGGGCGCGTCGCGAGCAGCAGGGCGATGTTGGTCAGGGGGCCGATGGCGGCGACGGTGACGGGCTCGGGCGACGCCTCGAGCGCCTCGACCAGGACGTCGAGGGCACGCCGGACCACGACCGCCCCGGGCTCGCCGAAGTCGTCGGCGCGCCCGCCGAGCCCGTCGGTCCCGTGCACCGCCGCCGCGGACTCCGGGGCGGGGTGGACGAGCGGCCGCCCGGCCCCGCGGCCGACGGGGACGTCGACGCGGTCCAGCAGGCTCAGCACGCGGCCCGCGTTGGCGGTGGTGATGTCGATGTCGACGTTGCCGAAGACCGTGGTCACGGCGAGCACGTCGACGGCGGGGTCGGACAGGGCGAGGGTGAGCGCGTAGGCGTCGTCCACGCCGGGGTCGGTGTCGACGATCAGCGGAATGCCCATGGCCGCCCCTCTCCGTGGCGGCGGTCCGTCCCGCGAACCCACGGACCCACGAACCTACGGGGTCGACCGTCGACCCCTCGAGGGGAGCCGTGCCCTGGCCACCATCGACGGACCGGCGGTCGGTCCGGCGTAGTGGGGGCGCCCGTCCGGCGGCGGCCGTCGTGGTCGGTGGCGGTACCGGAGGCGATCGTCACCGCACCGGGGTGCGGCCGGACGTGCATCCCTGGCCGTGGGTGGGCAAGCCCCCTGGGACGTCAGCGATGACCGGACGACCGAGGAGCCCGACATGCCCGACCGCCACGTGCAGCCCCACGGCGAGGAATGGACCGTCACGGTCCCCGGCGACGACCAGGTGACCGCCCGGACCGCCACCGAGGTCGAAGCGGTCGAGCGCGCCGTCACCATCATCGCCCAGAACGGGGGCGGCGAGGTGGTGGTGCACGGCGAGGACGGGGAGGTCCTCGAGACCCGGCACGTCGACGCCGACACCACCGACGCCAGCCGCACCGCCGCCGAGATCGTCGAGAACGCCGGGGTCGAGGGTGCGGTCGAGACCGTCGAGGCGGTCCGCGAGGGCAGCACCTCCAGCGCCTCCGCCGGTGGCGGCTCCGCCGACGAGCTCGCCGGCCACACCCCCGGCGCCGTCCACGAGGTGGGCGGGATCGACGACGCCACCGACGCCACCGACGCCACCGACGCCACCGACGCCGGCGTCGCGGGCCGCAACGGCAGCTCCGTCGAGGGGCTCCGCAGCGCGACCCGCGCGACGGTGCAGGAGGCGGGCCAGACCGCCGAGACCGCCGCGTCGGAGGCCGCCGACACCGCGGAGGACGTCGCCGACGAGGCGTCGGCCACCGCGAAGAAGGTCGCCGGGCACACCCGCACCGCCGCCCGCAAGGCCGAGGCCACCGCGGAGGCCGCCGGGTCCGGGGTGCGCGACCAGGTCGAGGCGGTGAGCGAGAGCCTCGAGGCCGCGGCCGAGGACACCGCGAGCATCGCCCAGACCACCGCCGGGCACCTCGCCGACCAGGCCGAGGGCACCGCCCGCGAGGTGGCCGGCGAGACCCGCGCCGCGGGTCGCCGTGCCGCCGAGCGCGTGGACGCCGGGGCCCGCCAGGCCGGGCAGACCGTGGCGTCCGGGGCCGACCGCGTCGCCGATCTCGGCGCGGACCTCGGCGACGAGGCCGAGGACGCGGCCGACCGCGTGGGCCAGCAGATCCACGCCTACACCGAAGCCGTGGCCGCGCCGCTGGACCAGCTCGCCCACGCGCTCAACCCGGTGCGCATCACCGGCCGCGTCGTCGGCGTCGTCGTCGCGGGCGGCCTGTACCTGTTTGGGGTCGGCGCCACCCGCGGCACCGCCGCCGCGCAGCAGAGCGCGCACCGGGTCACCGGCCGCTGAGTCGTCGGGGCAGGGGACCGGCGTCGCCGTCGACGGTCAGGAGGCGAAGGCCTTCGACTGCTCGACGGCGAGCCGGTCCACCAGGTCGTTCATCTCGTCGCCCGAGTGGCCCTTGGTCCACCGGAAGGACACGTCGCCGCGCTCGTTGACCAGCGTGATCAACGGCTCCCAGAGGTCGCGGCTGACCACCGGCTTCTTGGCGCTGGTGACCCAGCCGCGCGCCAGCCAGCCCTTCCACCAGCCGTCGCGGAAGCAGTTCACGACGTAGGTCGAGTCGCTCACGACGACCAGCGGGCCGTCGAGGGCGCGCACGGCCTCGAGGGCGGCCCGGATCTCCATGCGCTGGTTGGTGGTCACGGGCTCGCCGCCGCTGTCCTGCCGCCCGTCGCGGGTGGCCCAGGCCCAGCCGCCGGGGCCCGGGTTGCCCGAGCACGCGCCGTCGGTCCACACCTCGAGCGCGCCCTCGGCGGCCGGCATGTCCGGGCGCGGGGCCTTGGCCGGCTTCGTGCTCCTGCCCGCGGGCGCGGGACTCGTCCCCGACGACGCGGCGCACGCCGCGTGCGCCCAGCGATCCCCGGCGCGCGCGATGTCCTCGCCGGGCCGGACGTCGGCGGCGCAGACCCCGCAGGTGGTGGCGTACTTGGCGGTCATCGGCACCGGACCAGGCTAGGCGGCGCGCGTGCGCAGGACGGAGCCGGTGGCGCCGGCCGCGACCATCACGATGACCAGCCCGCAGAGCACCGAGGCCACCGGGGCCAGGCCCCAGATCTCGACGGCGACCCCGGCGAGCAGGCTCGAGACGGCGGCCGCGAGGTAGCAGAACAGGTAGACCGCGGCGAGCGTCGCGGCGTGCACACCCGCCGGGCTGCGCTCGAGCAGGACCCGCATCGCGGCGGCGAACGCGACCCCGAACCCCGCCCCGGCGACGACGGCGGCGCCCAGGTAGATCGCGAAGCTCCCGACGGCGATCGCGGCGATGAAGCCGCCGGTGCCGGCCACCAGCACGGCCGCCCCGCCCGCCAGTGCCGGCGCGGTCCGCCACCGGCTCGCGGTGAGCCCGGCGACCGGTCCCGCGAGGTGGAAGACGGCCACGGTGAGCGCCCCGCTGAACAGGTCGGTGCGGCCCAGCACGGACACCGCGAGTGACGGGGCGAGCGCCTGGGTGAACCCGCCGAGGACGTAGGTGGCCGCGACGAGCACGCAGACCACCGGGAACACCGCCCGCGCGGCCGCCGGGACCGCCACCTCCGGGCGCAGCGACCGCAGGGCCCCGGGCCCGCGGGTGACGGTCTCCGGCAGCAGCCCGACGGCGACGGCCGCGACGGCCAGCAGGGCGGCGGTGACCACGAAGGACAGCACCGGGGCGCGCTCAGGCGCGAGCTGCACCGCCGCGCCCGAGGCGAGCGCCCCGATCGCGATGCCCCCGGGCGGCGCGCCGCTGGTCACCGCGCCGGCGAGCCCGGGTCGCGACGGGGGCGCGAGGTCGACGACGAACGCCCCGAGAGCACTGAGCGCGAGCCCCACGGACAGCCCCTGCGCGGCCCGTCCGATGATCAGGGGCGCCGCCGAGTCCACCGTGGCGAGCACGAGGCACGCCAGCGCGCCCACCAGCAGCGCCGCCGCGGCCACCCGCCGCCGCCCCAGGTGGTCCGACAGGCTGCCGCAGCACAGCAGGGCGGCGAGCAGCGGGAGGATGTAGATCGCGAACGCGCCGGTGAGCGCGACCGTCGAGACGCCGTAGGTCTGCTGGTAGACGACGTAGAGCGGTGCCGGCACCCCGGCCGCGGCGCAGACCGCGACGAGGGAGACGGACGCCGTGGTGAAGGTGGTGGCGGGGCGGGACCGGGCGCGGAGCACCGGGGCCTCAGGTCGTCCCGTCGCGCGGGGCGAAGGACGGGGCGGGGGGCATCACGGGCCAGCGTAGGCCGGTGCCGAGGATGCGGGGCGGGCTCGGCGGCTGATCACCCGGTTTCGCCCCGCCCGCACGCGGGGGAAGCCTGCGCCGTGACGCGCACCGAACGGACGGACGAGAGCCGGGAGGCCCGGTCGCGGGTCGTCGTTGTGGGCGGCGGTTTCGCGGGGTACAACGCGGCCCGGTCGCTGGCCCGGGCGGTGGGCGACACCGTGGAGATCGTGCTGGTCAGCCCGACCAACTACTTCCTCTACCTGCCGTTGCTGCCCGAGGTCGCGAGCGGGGTGCTCGAACCCCGCCGCATCTCGGTGTCGCTGGCCGACACGCTGCCGCGCACGGTGCGGCACGCCCAGGGCGAGGTCGACGAGATCGATCTGGCGGGCCGCAGCCTGCGGTGGATGGACCCGGAGGGCCGGCACCACACCACGACCTACGACCGCCTCGTCCTGGCCGTGGGCAGCGTCCACAAGCTGATGCCGATCCCCGGGCTCAGCGAGTACGCCCACGGGTTCCGCGGCATCCCCGAGGCCCTCTACATGCGCGATCACCTGATCCGCCAGATCGACCTCGCGACGGTCACCGACGACCCCGAGGAGCGCCGCGCCCGGTGCACCTTCGTCGTCGTGGGCGCGGGCTACACGGGCACCGAGGTCGCCGCCCAGGGCGTGCTGTTCACCCGCGACCTCGCCCGCGCCCGGGGACTGGGCGACGACGCCGTGCGGTGGCTGCTGGTCAGCCGGGGCCGGGTCCTGTCCGGGCTCGACGAGCACCTCGGCACCACCGCCGACCGCGTCCTGCGCGACCGCGGCGTCGAGGTGCGCACCGGCGACACCGTCGAGGAGGCGACGGCCGACGGCGTCCGGCTGCGCGACGGCGAGGTCGTCCCGACGCGCACGCTCGCGTGGTGCGTCGGGGTCCGCCCCGACCCGCTGATCGAGGACGTCGGTGTCGAGCTCGCCGAGGGCCGCGTCGTGGTCGACGCGACGCTCACCGTGCCCGGGCACCCCGAGGTGTTCGCCTGCGGCGACGCCGCGGCCGTCCCCGACCCCGGCCGGCCCGGGAAGTACACCGCGATGACCGCCCAGCACGCCGAACGCCAGGGCAAGCTCGCCGGCCGCAACGTCGCGGCCTCGCTGGCGGGCGGCCGCCTCCGCCGCTACCGCCACCGCGACCTCGGCTTCCTGGTCGACCTCGGCAGCACCGACGCCGCGGCGAACCCGCTGCACCTGCGTCTGTCCGGGCTGCCGGCCAAGACGATCACCCGGGGGTACCACCTGCTCTCGATGCCCGGCAACCGGCTGCGGACCGCCACGGACTGGGTCCTCGACGCCGTCCTGGGGCGGCAGTCGACCCAGCTGGGCCTCGTCCGCTCGGCCTCGGTACCCCTCGACTCGTCCTCGCCCGAGGTGCCCCACCACCCGCGGATGCCCTTCCCGCCCGAGCGGTCGGCGGGCGACCGGGAGGCGACGGGGGACCGGAGCTGACTCGCCGCGGGTGACCGCCGTACGGTGGCCAGGTGTCCACGCTCCGGGCGTCGTTCGAGCTGCCCCCGACGCTGTCCGCGCCGCGCACCGCGCGGGTGGTCCTCGGCGAGCTGCTGAGCGCGTGGGCGGTCGACCCCGGTGTCGTCGCGGACGCCGGGATGCTGGTGCACGAGGTGGTGGCCAACGTGGTCGACCACGCCGGCAGCGACGTCGCCCTCGAGGTCGACGTCGTCGCGGCCGACGCCTGGGTGCGCGTCGGGGTCGCCGACGGCTCCTCGGTGCGCCCGGTGGTCCGCGCCCTCGACCCGAGCGCGTCGCGCGGCCGCGGCATGCAGATCGTGGCCTCGCTGGCCCACCGATGGGGGTCCGAGGAGCGCGACGGCGGCAAGCGGGTCTGGTTCGACCTGCAGCGCTCGCTCGATCGCCGCGATTGACGGGTGGACGTGGTGGCTCGCGGGAACGGTTCCCCACGGGACGGGCGCGACGGCTCCGCGGACCCGGGTATCGGGCACCTGGCGCGGGAGTTCTCCGCGGTCGCCCGGGTCCTCAGCGCCCCGGTCGGTGAGTCCGGCGGCGTGGTCGACGTGCTCGACCGCGTCGTCCACGCTGCGCGTCAGATGATCGAGGGCGCGGAGCTGGTGAGCGTGAGTCTGCGTCTCGACAGCGGTGGCTTCAGCACGCCCGCCCACACCGACGACCTCGCGAAGCGTCTGGACCGGGCCCAGCACGAGACGGGGGAGGGGCCCTGTCTCACGGCCACCGACGCCTCGGGTCTCGGGTTGGCCCTGCACCCCGACCTCGCCGTGCCGGACCACCCCGTGGACGCCGAGGCCTCACCCCGCGACGGCGACGGCGACGAGGTGCCGTGGCCGTCGTGGGGACCCCGCGCCGTGGCGCTGGGCGTGCACAGCGTGCTCTCCACCGGGATCTTCCCGGACGGTGACCCGCCCCGGCAGGCCGCGCTGACCTTCTATGCGAGGCAGCCGCACGCCCTCGACCGCGCCGACCGGGACACCGCGCTGGTGCTGGCCTCCTTCGCCGGGATGGCGCTGCACCACACGGCCGCCCGCACCGCGGCCGAACTCGAGGTCGCCCACCTGCGCGAGGCCCTGTCCACCCGGGACGTGATCGGGCAGGCCAAGGGCATCCTCATGGAGCGCCACGGCTACGACGCCGACAAGGCGTTCAAGGCCCTGAGCCGCGCCTCCCAGCAGCTCAACCTCAAGTTGCGCGACATCGCCGAGACCGTCGCCCGGCGCCACCGCGACTTCTGAACCTCAGAAGCTGATCAGCGGCTTGATGATCCCGTCGCGCTTGTGGGCCATCATGTCGAAGGCCTCCTCGACGTCGTCGATGCCCATCCGGTGGGTGGTCATCGGCGTGGGGTCGATCTTGCCGTTGACCAGCAGGCGCATGAGCCGATCCATGCGCAGGCGCCCGCCGGGGCAGAGGTCGGTGACGATCTTCTTGCCGGCCATGCCCAGGCCCCACGCGTCCAGCGGCATGGTCACCGTCGGGCCGGACTCCCCGTGGTAGCCGACGTTGGACAGCGTCCCGCCTGCGCGCGTGGCGTAGAGCGCGGCCTCGAACGTCACCTGGTTGCCGAGCGCCTCCACGGTGGAGTCCGCGCCGCCGTCGGTCATGTCGATGATCTGCTGGGCCACGTTCCCCGACCCCGGGTCGATGACCACGTCGGCGCCGAAGCGCCGGGACAGCTCGGCCCGGTTGGCCAGGCCCTCGACGGTGATGACGAGCCCGGCGCCGCGCAGCCTCGCGCCGAGCGTCGCCGAGAGCCCCACCGCGCCCTGCGCGAAGATCGCCACGGATCCACCGACCGGGATGGCCGCGTTCTCGGAGCCGATGAGCCCCGTCGAGAGCATGTCGCAGGCGTAGACCGCGACCTCGTCGGCGAGGCCCTCGGGGATCGGCGCGAGGTTGTAATCGGCGTCGTTGACGTGGAAGTACTCCGCCATGTTGCCGTCCTTCTGGACGGTGAAGCGGTACCCGCCGAGCGCGCCGCCGCACTGCGAGGTGTGGCCCGCCTGGCAGTTGTCGCACGTCCCGTCGGGGGTGACGGCGTTGACCGCGACCCGGTCCCCGACCTGCACCGACGTGACGCCCTCGCCGATCTCGTGGACCACGCCGACGCTCTCGTGGCCGAGCAGGCGGCCCTCGGGCACCGGCAGCAGCCCCGCGACGGTGTGCACGTCGGAGGTGCAGATCAGCGCCTGCGTGGTCCTGATGACCGCGTCGCCCGGGCCGGCGGTGGGGATCGGGCGCTCCACGAGCCCGACCTTCCCCGTGCCCAGGAACGCGAGCGCCTTCATGGTGTCGGTCATCGACGGCCTCCCGAGGGTCCGCGGCGCCCACGGCGTCGGTGAGGTCCACATCACACCGGTGCCGCCGCGAACGCAACAACCGTCCGTCGTCGGCAGATCCCGCACCTACGCGTCGCCGCCGCCGATCTCGAACCGCCGGACCTTGCCGACGCTGGTGCGCGGCAGGCTCTCGATGAGGTGCCAGCCGCGCGGCCGCGCCTGCGGGGTGAGCTGCTCCCCGGCCCACGCCGCGAGCTCGTCGACCGTCGGCGGGTGGGCCTGGTCGCGGGCGACGACGTAGGCGACGGGGACGTGGTCGCGCAGCTCGTCGGGACGCGCGACGACGGCGACCTCGAGCACTCCCGGCGCCTGGGCGAGGATCGCCTCGACCTCGGACAGGCTGACGTTCTCGCCGGCGACCTTGATGACGTCGTCGGCCCGCCCGACGAACCGCAGCGCCCCGCTCGCGGTGCGCGCCGCGAGGTCGCCCGTGCGCAGCCACGTGACCCCGTCGTGGTCCACCGTGAACGTGCGGTCGGTGGTCGCCGGGTCGTCGAGGTACTCGGCGAACAGGTCCACGCCGCGCTCGCCGGCCACCAGGATCATCCCGGGCGTGCCGTCCTCGACGTCCTCGCCGGTCGCCGGGTCGACGAGGCGCACCCGCCGGCCGGGTACCGGCTCGCCGATCAGCTCGTGGCTGGGCGGGTCGCTGCGGTCGGCCGTGACGATCTCGGTCGTCTCGGTCATGCCGTAGAGCTGGCGCGGCAGCGTGCCGGTCAGGTCCCCGAACTCGCGGTGGTGGTCACGACCCAGGCTCTGGGCGAACCAGGTGTGGCGCAGCCGGGCGGGCGTGGTGCCCGCGGGCGTGCGCGCCAGGATCATCCGGATCGGGGCGGCGAACAGGCTCGCGTGCGTGGCGGCGAGCTCGGTGGCCGTCACGACCCACCGGCTCGCCGAAAAGGTGGCGGTCAGGGCCACCGACGCCCCCACGCAGATCGCCGGCGCGAAGCAGTAGAACTGCGCGTTCGCGTGGAACAGCGGCAGCGTGACCAGCCACCGGTCGTCGGCGCCCAGGTCCGCCGCCGCGGCCATGGCCTCGGCGACGTGGCGGTAGTTGGCCTGGGTCAGCACGACGCCCTTGGGCTGCGACGTGGTGCCCGAGGTGAACATGACGGCGAGCCGGTCGTCGGGCGCGACCGGGTCCGCCGCCACCGTCCGGCCGTCACCGGCGCGCAGACGCCCGCCCGGCCGCACATCGGCGGCGGTCTCCTCGAGCGCGAACGTCGTCGGCCGCGAGCCCTCGGCCAGGTCGGCCAGGCCCGCGCGGTAGGTGTCGGCCCGCGACGTCGCGTGGAAGCCCAGTGCCGGAGTCACGCGGGCGAGCTGGCTCTCGACGTCCCGGCTGGTCGAGGCCGGGTCCACGGGCACCATCCAGGCGCCGAGCCGTGTCGTCGCGAGCCACAGCGCGATGAACGCCGGGCAGTTGCGCAGGCACAGGTGCACGGCGTCCCCGGCCGTGACGCCGTGCGCGACGAGCAGCGCGGCGGTGTCGGCGACGACCCGGTCGAACTCGTCGTAGGTCCACGTGTCGATCTCGCCGTCCTAGCTGCGGAACACGAGGAACGGGCGATCGCCGTCCCGCGCGACGGCCCGCGCCCAGAGCTCGGCGAACGTCGCGGGGGAGCTGGTCACCGAGGGGATCGTGCCAGGCGATCCGGAGCGGCGGGAGGGTTCCGGTCGCGTGCAACCCTTGCCCCGCGTCGGCGCGTACGGGAGCGTCCTCCCGTGGGTCCTGTGACCCACGTCTCTCCGCCGGCGAGGAGGCCGTCCCCGTGAAGCTCGCTCTCTACCTGCCGAACTTCCGCACCGAGGTGACCATCAAGGAGCTCGAGGACCTCACCGAGCTCGCCGAGGAGCTCGACTTCGACTCCGTGTGGACGCTCGACCGGATCGTCGTGCCGGAGGCCTCCGACCGCGTGGAGCTCCAGCACTCGTTCGGCATGATGGAGGGGCTCCCGAACGCGCTTCCCGTGGCCTCGACGGGCCAGTGGTTCCAGGGCTACCCGCTGATCCCCTGGCTCGCGGCGAAGACGTCGAAGGTGCGCATCGGCATGAGCATCATCGACACGCCGTTCCGGGCGCCCGGGGTCCTCGCCACCGAGCTGGCCACCATCGACCACCTCTCCGGCGGCCGGCTCAACGTCGGCGTCGGCTCCGGGTGGATGCCCGAGGAGTTCGCCGCCGCGAGCGCGGCCCACATCTTCCCGAAGCGGCACAAGCACGTGCGCGAGACGCTCGAGATCATGCAGGGCATCTGGGCGAACGACCTCTTCGAGTACCACGGCGAGTTCGCCGACTTCGACCGCTGCGGCTTCGGGGCGAAGCCGCTGCAGCAGCCCCGCCCGCCGATCTTCATGAGTGGTCTCAGGGACCCGCTGCGCTCGGCGAAGCGCATCACGAAGTACGACCTCGACGGGTGGATCGGGATCCAGGACTCGCCGACGGGCCTCGCGAGGTGGCTCACCGCCATCGACGAGCAGTTCGAGGAGATCGGGAGCCCGAAGCGGTCGAAGGACCTCGAGATCTGCAGCATGATCTGGACGGTCATCACCGACGAGGAGACCGACCAGACCGACAACGGGGTGCCGACCAACCTGCTGGTGGGCACCGAGAAGCAGCTCACCGACCGGCTCAAGGCCTACAAGGAGGCCGGGCTGACGATGCCGTTGATCTGGCCGCCGTTCACCGACGTGCCGGTGTCGAAGACGCTCGACGACCTCAAGCGGATCAAGAACGACATCATGCCCAAGGTCGACGCGATGTAGGGCCGTGTCCCCGGCCGGGCTGGCAGACTCCGGCGCCGTGACCGCACCGGCGACCTTCGTGCTGGTGCACGGCGCGTTCTCCTGCGCCGCGCACTGGGGGCCCGTCGCCCGGGGGCTGGCCCGCCGCGGCCACCGCGCGCTGGCCGTCGACCTGCCCGGCCACGGGCTCGACGCCCGGGTCGTCGTCGGCGACCCGGCGACCGCGCCCAGCGGGATGTCCGGCCGCTCGACCGCGGGGGACGTCGACGCGGTGCTCGACGTGATCCGCGCGGCGCGCGAGCACGGGCCCGTCGTGCTCGTCGGGCACAGCCGCGGCGGGCTGACCACCACGGCGTGCGCCAACGTCGCCCCCGAGCTCGTCGACCACCTGGTCTACGTCTCGGCCTGGTGCTGCGTGACCGGTGGTCCCTCGGCCTACCAGGACACCGCGGACTCCGGGTCGGACCTCGACGCCCTCCTGCCGCGGCTGGTGGCCGCGGACCCGGCGGCGCTCGGCGCGCTCCGCGTGGACTGGGGGCTGGGCGACCCGGACCTCGTCGACGCCCTGTACGCGGCGCTGCTGGCCGACGGCACCCGCGACGAGCTGCTCGCGATGCTCCGGAGCATGGACACCGACGAGGCCCTCGTGATCGACGAGGACGCCGTGCGCGTCGACCCCGCACGGTGGGGCCGGGTCCCGCACACCTACGTCCGCCTGTCCCGCGACCGCGCGCTCCCCGTGGCCCTCCAGGACCGCTTCGTCGCCGACGCCGACGCGGCCGTGCCGGACAACCCGTTCCGGGTGGTCGACCTGCCCACCTCGCACCTCGGCGTGCAGGTGCACCCGGAGCCGCTGGTCGAGCAGCTCGTGCGGGTGCCCGGGATCTGACCGGCGCTCAGCCCGGCGCGGCCTCGACGGCGTCGAGCCGCGGGAACACGATCTCGTGGAGCAGGAGGTGCACCGCCGCGGCGATCGGGATGGCGATCAGGATGCCGACGATCCCGTAGAGCGCGGCCCCGAGGAGCACCGCGACGAGCGTGAGCAGCGCGGGCACCTGCACGACCCGGCCGACGATGCCGGGGTAGATCAGGTAGTCCTCGAGGAACCGGTAGAGCACGAAGAAGCCCACCACGGTCCAGCCCACCGTGCCGGACACGGTGAACGCGACGAGGCTGGTGAGCACGCCGGCGGTCACCGACCCGGCCACGGGGACGAGGTCGAGGACCGCGACGACGGTCGCGAGCAGGAAGGGGTAGGGCACCCCGAGCGCGAGGAACACCACGAGGCTGCTGAGGCCCGCGACGAGGGCGACCAGGACGGTGCCGAGCACGTAGCCGCCCACCCGCTGGGCGATCGCGTCGCCGAGGAGCACCGCCCGGGGCCGGCGCGAGGCGGGGACGAACCGGTACGCGGTGCGCCGGATGCGGGGCATGTCGCCCAGGAGGTAGACGGCGAGCACGACCACGACCACCGCGGAGCCGAGGGCCCCGAACACCGTGCGTCCGGCCGTGAACGCCTGCCCGCCGGTGAGGTACTCCTGGAGCCCGAAGCGTGCGTTGAGGCTGCCGATGAGGGTGCCCCGGTCCTGGGTCGCCTGCAGGTACGCCGGGGCCTGGGCGGCCTGGTCCGCGAGCACCGGCCCGACCAGCAGGACGAAGCCCGTCGCGGCCGCCAGGCCCACGGCCACCACCGCGGCGACCCCGAGCCATCGCGGCCACCGGTGCCGGATCAGCCACGACACCAGCGGCTCCGCGCCCAGGGCCAGGAAGAGCGCCAACCCGATGAGGACGAGCTCGCTGCGGGCCAGGTAGACCAGCGCGGACGCGGCGAGGACCAGCACCACGCCGGCCGCCGCGGCGGCGCCCCGCACGAACGTCGACCGCCGGTCCAGCGGCGGGCCCAGCGGACCCAGCGGCGCCTCCCGGGTGCTCAGGCCGTCGGCCGACGCCTCGGCCCGGGCGACCGGGCCCTCGTCCCGGGTGTGCGGCTGCCCGATGTGGTCGTGGTGGGCGCGCCGGGCCGCCGCGTCGACGTCCTGGGTCTGCTGGCTCATCCGCTCGTCCTCCGTTCGGACCACATCGGTCCGAGGTGCCCGGAGGCGCGGGTCGGGTACACCCCGGGTCAGATCCGGCGCGCCCAGGACTCGGCGAAGCTGTAGACGCCGAACGCCGCGAACCCGGCGCCGACCGCCAGGAGCAGGAGCGGGCCGTAGGGCTGGGCGGCGAGCGTCGTCAGCGCCTGGTCGAGGCCGCCCGCCCGGGCCGGGTCGGCCTGCAGCGCCGCCACGACGAACAGCACGCCCACGATCGCGAAAGCCACGGCGCGCGCGACGTGACCGGCCACGCCGAGCACCTCCACCGGCCGGCGCAGGCGGTCGGGCAGGCGGTCGTAGTCGAGGTCGTCGGAGAACGTCCGGGCGATGCCGGTGTAGCCCATGATCACCGCGATCACGACGACGACCACGCCCACGAGCCCGACGACGACCCACCCGGCCGGCAGGGCGAGCAGGCCGGCGGTGACCCCCTCGGAGCCCTGCGAGCTGGAACCGCCCGACGAGCCGGTGACCAGCAGCCGGACGCCGACCACGGCCACCGCGAGCACCGCGACCGTCTTCGCCCCGGCGCCGACGCGCTTGCGGACCCGCGTCATCCCGGAGGTCCACCGGAAGCCCGCGGCCGCGGCCAGCCCCTGCCACACGGCGAACGCCACCAGGCCGACCACCATCACCGCCAGGACGGCGATGCCCAGCCCGCTGCCGGTCAGTCCTGTGAGGGCGCCCTGCTGGTCGGGCTGCCCACCGCCGCGCCAGGCGACGTGGACGGCGATGGCCCCGATCAGCACGTGCACCAGTCCGTAGCCCACCAGGCCGACCCGCCCCAGGAGCTCGACCGCCCGCACCGGGGCCTCGCCCTCGCCACCCGCCCCGAGGCCGGCGAGCTCGCTGTAGGCCTTCTGCGCCGCCTGCTCGGCGCGACCCTCGAGCTGCTCGCCGGCGTCGCCGGCCCGCTCGGCCAGCCGTCCGGCCTCGTCGGCGCGGTCCTCGGCCCGCGACGACCGCCGCTCCGCCCGGCGCTCGGCCCGGCTCGACGCCGCGTCCTCCCGGGAGGTGTCCGCCGCGGCGGCGTCACCCGTCGGCTCCTGGGCGTCCTTGTGCGACGTCGTGCTCACGGCCGGCGCCACGAGTCGTCCGGGAACGACAGACCGGCCTGGGCGCCCATGAGGGTCACCCCGCCGTCGACGACGTGGGAGGCGCCGGTGACGTACGCGGCGCCCGGGGACGCGAGGAACGCGATCATCGCCGCGACCTCCGCGGCGAGCCCGGGCCGGCCGAGCGGCGCCCCGGGGCGCGGCGACTCGCGCGGGTCCTCGTCGGGCTGGCCGGTCATCGGCGTCGCGATCTCGCCGGGCGCCACGGCGTTGACGGTGACGCCGTACTCGCCGAGCTCGAGGGCGAGCACCTTGGTCAGCAGGCCGATGCCGGCCTTCGCCGCGCAGTAGGGCGCGGCGCCGACCCGCGGGACGTGCTCGTGCACGCTGGTGACGTTGACGATGCGCCCGCCGCGCCCGGCGTCGACCATTCGCCGGCCCGCCCGCTGGCTGCACAGGAACGCCCCGTCGAGGTCGACGGCGATGACGTGCTTCCACGTCTCGTAGTCCATGTCGAGCACGCGGGTGCGGGTCCCGGTGCCGGCGTTGTTCACCAGCACGCCGATCCCGCCGAGCTCGTCGGCCAGCGCGTCGACCGCGTCCGCCGCGCCCGGCAGCTCGCCCAGGTCCATCTGCCGCACCGCCGCCCGCCGGCCGTGCTCCCGGACCTCGTCCGCGGCGCTCTGCGCCGACTCCTCGTCGGCGCGGAAGGTGATGCCGACGTCGAACCCGTCGCGCGCGAGCGCGACCGCCGTGGCGCGGCCGATCCCGGAGTCGGCGCCGGTGACGACGGCGATCGGCGCGACGTCGCCGCGCTCGGAGGGGACGGGGGCGACGGGGGTCTGGTCGGTCATCCCCGCGGCGTACCCGGTTTCGGCCGGTCGCCGAGCGGTTCGACCGGTGCCGTCGTGCGGGTACACCGCCGCTCCCGCCCCGACGGCGCGAGGACCGAGTACCAGGACGGAGCGAGCGATGGACGACGACCCGCAGCACCCCGACGCGCAGGACGACCGCCGCGCCGACGCCCTCGTCGACGCCGACGACGACGCGCTCACCGCGACGGACGTCGACCCGACCGGCAACGCGGTGCGCAACGACGCGGTGGAGAAGGTCGAGGACGCCGCCCACCGCGACTGACCCAGCGTGTCCCGGGTGTCCCGCGCCGGCTCCCCCTGGTCCCTCCGCGACGCGGTGCCCGACGACCACGACGCGCTGGTGCGGGTGTGGCGCCGCGCGGTCGAGGCCACGCACGACTTCCTGAGCGCCGCCGACGTCGACGGCTTCGAGGAGCAGGTGCACGGCATCCTGCCCCGGGCCGCGATCCGGGTGGCGTGCGATCCCGAGGACGGCCGCGTGGTCGGCTTCCTCGGCGCGCGCGGGGGTGAGATCGACATGCTCTTCGTCGACCCCGACACCCACGGCCGGGGCGCGGGCACGGCGCTGCTCGACGAGGTGGCCGCCCACCACCCGATCCTCACCGTCGACGTCAACGAGCAGAACCCCGCGGCGCGGGCGTGGTACCGGCGCCGGGGCTTCGTCGAGACCGGGCGGTCGGCGACCGACGCCGACGGGAAGCCGTTCCCGATCGTCCACCTGCGGCGGTCCACGCCGCCGTGAGTGGCGGGCGGTCCGTCCGGGCAGACTGCGCCCATGCTCCGGAGCGAGGCCGCGGGTGGGGTGGTCGTCGATCCGCACGGCCGGGTGGTCGTCGTCCGCCAGCGGGCCCGGACGTGGTCGCTGCCCAAGGGCCACGTCGAGGCCGGCGAGGACGTGCTCGACGCGGCACGGCGCGAGATCCACGAGGAGTGCGGGCTCACCGACCTGGAACTGGTGCGCGAGCTCGGTTCGTACTCGCGGCCGGGGTTCCGGTACGGATTGCCCGAGCGCAAGACGATCACGCTGTTCCTGTTCCGCAGCCCCGAGGCCACCCTGGCGCCCCTCGACCCCGCCAACCCCGAGGCGCGCTGGGTGGACGCGGAGTCGGTCGCGTCGACGCTGTCGAACCCGGTCGACGGCCGGTTCTTCCGCCGGCACGTGCTGCCGCTGCTCGACGGGAGATGACCACTCCGCGCCTGGGCCTCGCCCGACGCCGATGCCGACCCCGCACGACGGAGGACCAGCCCCCGTGTCGACGAGTCCCTCGCCCCGCACGCCCGACGACGCCGGATCGTCGCCGGACCTGGTCCCGTTCCGCGCGGCGCTGCGCGCGTGGTTCGCGATCTCCTGGCAGACCTTCGGCGGCCCGGCCGGCCAGATCGCCGTGATGCAGCGCGAGCTGGTCGACCGGCGCCGCTGGATCGGTCAGCGCCGGTTCCTGCACGCGCTGAACTACTGCATGCTGCTGCCCGGTCCCGAGGCGCAGCAGCTCGCGATCTACGTCGGCTGGCTGCTCAACGGCGTCCGCGGCGGCCTGGCCGCGGGCACCCTGTTCGTCCTGCCCGGCGTGCTCACCCTGCTCGTCCTCTCGGCGATCTACGTCGTGGCGGGCGACACCGTGCTGGTCACGGCCGTGTTCGCGGGCCTCGCGCCGGCGGTGGTCGCCGTGGTGGTGCAGGCCGTGTGGCGGGTGGGTCGGCGGGCCCTGACCCGGCCCGGGCTCGTCGCGCTCGCCGTGGCGTCGTTCCTCGCGCTCACGGTGTTCGGGGTGCCCTTCCCGGTCGTCATCGCCGTCGCGGCCGGCCTCGGGTGGCTCCTGCACCGCGTCCGGCCCCGCGCGCCCGCCGACGAGCAGCGCGGCCCCGAGGACGAGCCCGCCCCGGTGGTCGCCGACGAGGCGCTGCACGCGACCCGGCCCACGGTGCGCCGCGCCGTGGGCATCCTCGCGATCGGTGCGCTGCTGTGGGGCCTGCCGCTGCTCGCGGTCGCCGTCCTCACCGGCGCGAGCAGCGTGCTCACCACGCAGGGCCTGTTCTTCTCCGGCACCGCGCTGGTCACCTTCGGCGGCGCCTACGCGGTGCTCGCCTTCGTCGCCCAGCAGGCGGTGCAGACCTACGGCTGGCTCTCCGCCGGCGACATGGTCCGCGGGCTCGCGCTCGCCGAGAGCACGCCGGGACCGCTGATCATGGTGGTGCAGTTCGTCGCGTTCCTCGGTGCCTTCCACCAGCCCGGAACGATGAACCCGTGGGTCGCCGGCGTGCTCGGCGCCCTGCTCACCACGTGGGTGACGTTCGTGCCGTGCTTCCTGTTCATCTTCCTCGGCGCGCCGCACATCGAGCAGCTCCGCAACAACCGGGCCCTGTCGGCCGCGCTGACCGGGATCACTGCGGCGGTGGTCGGGGTGATCGCGAACCTGGCCGTCTACTTCGCCGGGCACACCTTCTTCGCCGTGCACCGGCGGGTCTCGCTGGGCGTGCTCGACCTCGAGGTGCCCGTGATCTCCAGCCTCCAGCCGACGGCGGTGGCCATCGCCGTCGTCGCCGCCCTGCTGATCTTCTGGCGCGGCTGGTCCGTCCTGCGCACCCTGGGCGTCTGCGCCGTCCTCGGGCTCCTCACCGCCGCCGTCCCGCTGCTGCTCTGAGCCCGCAGCGCGCCGGCGGCCGTCAGCCCTCGCCGCCGCCGCCCTCTCCGCCGCCTCCGC
>CADCTH010000038.1 GCA_902805495.1 uncultured Actinomycetospora sp. | reverse complement strand
CAGTCCGGGCTGCGCGAACCGGTCGGCGACGCCGACCTGCCCGCGCCGCGCGACAGAGAGCACGACGACGCGACGACGGCGGCACGCCGTCGCCGCCGGACCCGCTGACGGTGGAGCTGTGAGCCCGGGGCGGTGCCTGAGGACCCCGGTACGCCGAGCCTTACTCCGTCACCAACCGCACGATCGCCACGAGCCCGACGACCACGATCACGATCCGCAGAACGGTGGGGGACAGGCGCCGCCCGATCCGCGCGCCCAGGACCCCGCCGATCGTCGAGCTCACCGCGAGGATCGCGACGACCGGCCAGCTGACCGGGGCGACCACCGCGTAGACCGCGCCCGCGACGACGTTGACCACCGCCGCGAGCACGTTCTTGTAGCCGTTGAGGCGCTGCAGCGGCTCGTCGAGCAGCAGCCCCATGACGCCGACCAGCAGGATCCCCTGCGCGGCGGTGAAGTAGCCGCCGTAGACGCCGACGAGGAAGATCAGCGGCAGCAGGGGCCAGGTGGGGCGGGCGTCGGCGCGGGTCCCGCGGAGCTTGCGGGTGAGCAGCGGCTGGACCACGACCAGCACCAGCGCGAGCCCGACGAGGAACGGCACGATCGTCTCGAACGCGTCCTCGGGCAGCGAGAGCAGCAGCGCGGTGCCGCACACCGCGCCGAGCGCGGAGGCCACCGACCAGCGCGCCAGCTTCCGCGCCGAGCCGGTGATCTCCGAGCGGTAGCCGTATGCGCCGGTGATCGACCCCGGGATCAGCCCGATCGCGTTCGAGGTCGTCGCCGTCACCGGGGGGTAGCCCAGGGCCACGAGCACCGGGAACGTCACCAGCGTCCCGGACCCGACCACCGTGTTGATCGTCCCGGCCCACACGCCGGCGATCGCGATGATCACGCCGTGCCACCAGGTCACCCGCGGACCCTAGGTCCCGTCGTCCCTTGACGGACCACCCGGCGGCGTTCTCCCCTGAGGGCTCGCCGGATCCGAGGAGTGTGACCATGCCCGAGACCGTGTTCCGCGTGGACCAGTCGAAGTCGATGCGCGACCAGGAGGTCCCCGGGCACAACCGCTGGCACCCCGACATCCCCGCCGCGGCCTCGGTGCGTCCCGGCGACGTGTTCCGCATCGAGTGCAAGGACTGGACCGACGGCCAGGTCCGCAACGACGACTCGGCCAACGACATCCGCGACATGGTGCTCGACCACAACCACATGCTCTCCGGGCCGATCCACGTCGAGGGTGCGGAGCCGGGCGACCTGCTCGTCGTCGACTACCTCGACCTCGGGCCCGCGAACTCCGGCACGGTCTCGGTGGGGAACGAGCCGGGGGAGGGCTGGGGCTACACCGGGATCTTCGACATCAACAACGGCGGCGGCTTCCTCACCGACCACTTCCCGCGCGCCGGCAAGGTCATCTGGGACTTCCAGGGCATGTACGCCACCTCGCGGCACCTGCCCGGGGTGCGGATCGCGTCGAACGTGCACGCCGGGCTCGCGGGCTGCGCGCCGGACGCCGACCTGCTCGCCCGGTGGAATCGCCGCGAGCAGGCGCTGATCGACACGAACCCGGACCGGGTGCCGCCGCTGGCACTCCCGCCGCTGCCGAACCACGCGCTGCTCGGGACCATGGGCTCGTCGGACGCGGAGCGGGCCGCGCAGGAGGCCGCACGCACCGTGCCCCCGCGCGAGCACGGCGGCAACGTCGACATCAAGAACCTGTCGATCGGCTCCCGCGTCTTCTACCCGGTGTACGTGCCGGGCGCGAAGTTCTCGATCGGCGACCTGCACTTCGCCCAGGGCGACGGCGAGATCACCTTCTGCGGCGCGATGGAGATGGGCGGCTACGCCGACGTCCACGTCGACCTCATCAAGGACGGCGTGAACAAGTACAAGACGGACACGCCGATCTTCCAGCCGGGGCGCCACGAGCCGCGCTACACCGAGTTCGTCTCGTTCATCGGCATCTCGGTCGACGAGGCCGGCGACCAGCACTACATGAACGCGACGATCGCCTACAAGCGCGCCTGCCTCAACGCCATCGAGTACCTCAAGCAGTTCGGCTACACCGGCGAGCAGGCGTACCTGATCCTGTGCGCGGCGCCGATCGAGGGGCGCATCAGCGGGATCGTCGACATCCCCAACGCCTGCTGCTCGCTGTACCTGCCCACCGGCATCTTCGACGTCGACATCCGCCCCACCGGCGACGGCCCGACGCTCGTCGACCGCGGCCAGTGCGCGACGGCGAGCTGACGTGCCGGCGCCCACCGACCACCAGCTCTTCGACCTCGGCGACGTCGTCCTGCAGCACGGGGCGACGTTGCGGGGGGCGAAGCTCGCCTACCAGACCTACGGCACGCTCAACGCCGACAAGAGCAACGCGATCGTCTACCCGACCTGGTACTCGGGACGGCACACCGACAACGAGTGGCTCATCGGGACCGACAAGGCGCTGAACCCGGACGAGTACTTCATCGTCGTGCCCAACATGCTCGGCAACGGGCTCTCCTCGTCGCCGAGCAACACCCCGCCGCCCTACGACCGCGCGCGGTTCCCGCACGTGACCTTCTGGGACCAGGTCGGGTGCCAGCACAAGCTCGTCACCGAGCAGTTCGGCATCGAGACGCTGGCGCTGGTCACCGGGTGGTCGATGGGCGCGGGGCAGACCTACCAGTGGGCCGTGAGCCACCCGGAGATGGTGCAGCGGGCCGTCCCGTTCTGCGGGTCGGCGGTCACCAGCCCGCACAACCGGGTGTTCCTCGAGTCGATCACGGCGGCCCTGCGCGCCGACGCGGCCTTCGCCGAGGGCTGGTACCGCGACGACGCCTGGCCCGAGAAGGGCCTGCGGGCGTTCGCCCGGGTCTACGCCGGCTGGGGGTTCTCGCAGGCGTTCTACTGGCAGGAGGAGTGGCGCCGGCTCGGAGCCAGCTCGCTGGAGGACTTCCTCGTCGACTTCTGGGAGGGGTTCTGGCTCGACGAGCGGGACCCCAACAACCTGCTCGCCATGGCGTGGACGTGGTCGCACGGCGACGTCGGGCAGACCCCCGGGTTCGACGGGGACACCGTCGCGGCGCTGAACTCCGTCCGCTGCCCGCTGCTGTCGATGCCGGCGGAGAAGGACCTCTACTTCCCGCCCGAGGACGAGCACTGGTCGTCGCAGCACATCCCGCGGGGGGAGGTGCGCGTGATCCCCGGGGTGTGGGGCCACTTCGCGGGCGGCGGGGACAACCCGGAGGACACGGCGTTCATCGACCAGGGAATCCGGGAGGTGCTGGCGATGGAGGCCGAGACGGCATCCGGGTGACCGTGGACGTCGACGATGGCCCGATCTGCGCGCGGTGGTGACACTGCGTCGATGGGGTGGGGGCTGACGGACCGGCGGTTCGCGGTGGAGTCCCCGTCGTGGCGCCGCCGCCGCCGGGTCATCGCCTGCGGACCGGACGTCTTCGGGGTGCGCGACGAGGGGGCCGGGGCGGAGTACGTGCCGCGTGGGGTCGACGTGGCGGTCGAGTCCGCGGTGGGGTCCGATCGCCCGTTGGTGGTGGTCACCGGACATCGCCTGGCCGGGTCGTCGCGCACCCTGCACCGGGCGGCGCGCCGGATGCTCGGCGATCGGTGGGTGCTGCCGCTCGGCATGCCGCACACCGTCGACCTGGCCGACGCGTTGCGGCTCGCCGGCCGGATCGCCCGCCGCTCCGGACCGGTCGTGGTGGTCGTCGACGACGCCCCGCCCGCCCTGCTCGACCAGGTCACGGACGAGACCTGCGCGGTGCTCGGTGACGACGTCCGGCTCCTGCTCACCGCCCGGCCGACCTTCCTCACGGCGTTCCTGGCCGACGCCACCGCGGCGCGGCTGCACGAGGCGACCGTCGAGGTGCCGCCGGCGAGTGACGGGCGTCCCTTCGGTGAGCACGTCCGCCCGCTCGGCCGGGCCCGCGCCGTCCTCGACCCGGTGGGGTCGAGCTCGCTGCTGCCGCTGGCGCTGCTGCGCGCCGTCGTCGACTGGGAGCGGCTCGGGGTGACGACGGCGCTGACCCCGACGGTCCTCGCGGAGATCGCGGCGATCTACACCACGGCGCTGGGCCTACCCGAACCGTCGGCGTCGGAGGTGCACCGGGCCGCCCGGGAGGGGTGGCGGCGCGAGGTCGGGGGGATGCGTCTGTGGCGCCGCACCCGGCGGTGCGGCGCACCGCACCTCGTGCCCGACCCGGTCTTCTCCCACCTCGCCGACGCCGAGCCGGAGCCGGCCGGGTGGGCGGTCCCTGCCGCACTGGCCCGCGTTCTCGCGAAGTGGTGTGACCACGCGGAACGTCACCGCCTCGGCCGCGTCGCTCTGGCGCGTGCGGTCCTGGGGCGCGGCGAGGAGGAGCTGGCGCTGACGCTCTGTGCGGATCTGGGGTCCGGCGGCCTCGAGCCTGCCGCCGCACTGCTCGTCGGCCGCACGCTCGCCACCCCGCCGTCGGGCGTCACCTCCGCGTCGCGGACGACGCGGGCGGTGGCCTCGTTACGCTCCGTGCTCGCGCGCGCCGACGGCGATCTGGCCCTCTCCGCGCACGAGAACCTGGGCTACCTCGAGTACGGCCGGCACGACCACGTCGCGGCGCGCCGCCACCTCCTGGAGGTCGCCGACCGGCAGCCGGCGCAGAGCACGCTGAGAATGATGCTGCTCGCGGGGCGACCGACGCGCGGGCAGCAGGAGGAGGCGCTCGCGTGGTTCGAGCACGCGGCACGGGGCGAAGACGCCCGGGCCGCAGCCGCTGCGGCGCTGCGAGCGGGCGAGGTCCTGGTCGGGTTCGGCCGGGACGACGACGCCGAGCCGTACCTGGAGCAGGCCGCCGCCGCCCGCGACGGCCAGGTCGCGGCGCGGGCCGTCCTCGAGCTGGCCCGCGCCGCCCGGCGGCGCCGTGACCGTGCCCGCGCGATCGAGCTGCTCCGGGTGCTCGTCGAATGGGTCGCGGAGGGCGAGGTCCGCACCCAGGCGCTCCTCGAACTGGGCGAGCTGAAGAACGACGACGGCGACGCGGACGGGGCCGGCGCGGCCTTCCGCCGGGCGAAGCGCGGTGGCGGCCCGACCGGCTACCGCGCGGCCGTCCTCCTGGCCGAGCTCGAGGTGGCCCGGGAGGACTGGGACGCCGTCGAGGACGCGGCGGGGGACCTGCTCGACCCTCTGCACGACCCGCGGCGCGACCCGCAGCTCCAGGCGCGCCTGCTCGCCGCGCGCGGAGAGGCGGCGCTCCAGCGTGGGGACCTGGCGACCGCGCGGGGCTGCTTCGAGAGACTCTCGCGCGTCGAGGGCCCGCTCGGCGAGCTGGGCGCCGTGCGTCTCGGGCAGGTGCTGAGCCGGCTCGGTGACCCGATCGCCGCCCACCGCGTGCTGCAGCAGATGCAGCAGGCCTCCGATCCGGCGGCGGCGCAGCGGCGGACCGTCGCGGCACGGCAGCCGGCCGCGATGGCGCGGTTCATCGCCCCGGCCTGACGCCCATGGAGACCGAGGAGCCCGACGACGACGGACGTCCGGACCTCCGGGGAAGATGCCGCGCGTGACGGAGACCCGCGCCGGCGAGAGGCCCGTGGCCCGGTGGGGGCCGCTGCGCCTCGACCTCGAGATCGGGGTCGAGGGCACCGTCGTGCTGATGACCGTGCTGGTGGTGGCGCTGGACGACGGCATCGAGGACTTCGTCGGGGCCGGGCAGATCGTGGTCGGGTCCATGGTGGCGACGTTCGCCGCGCGCCTCTTCGCCGTGCGGCTCGCACGCCGGGCACGCCAGGACGTCCCGCCGCCGACCCGGGCGGAGCTCCGGGCCCTGAGGAGCCACGCGGCGCAGTACCTGCTGCTCGCCGTCGTCCCGCTGCTCGTCGTCGTGGTCGGGGGCGTGACCGGGCTCTACGACCCCGAGGGCGCGGTCGACGCGATCATCTGGATGGGGCTCGCGTT
>CADCTH010000037.1 GCA_902805495.1 uncultured Actinomycetospora sp. | reverse complement strand
TCGCCGAGGTCGACCCCGAGCTGCGCCGCCTCGGGCGTGAGCCGCGCGGCGTAGGCCGCCACCGCCGCCTAGCGGGCCGCCGGGTCGGGGGCCGGCGGTCCGGGCAGGAAGAGGTTGACCCCGAACGGGCGCGCGCTGCGGGCGGCGAGGTCGTCGAGCTGCGTGTCGAGCGCCGCGGCGGAGAGGTAGCCGCCCGCGAGGAAGCCCATCCCGCCGGCGCCGGCCGCGGCCGCGACGAGCGCCGGGGTGGAGGGACCGCCGGCCATCGGCGCGGCGATGACGGGGACGTCGAGGGCGGGCAGCGTCGGCACCCGGCCATCGTGCCCCGCGGCGCCCCGGGGATCAGTCCTCGCCGCGGAACGGGAACTCCCGGACCGCCTCCCACGGACCGCCGCGGTAGCGCCACAGCGCGAGGCCGACCACCGTCGCCGGGTAGGGGGAGTGCGACGCGACGAGCTCGGCGAGCGTCGCCTTCGCGGTCTCGGGGTCGACCTTGTTCTGCACCGTGACGTGGTGGTGCGGCCGCCGGCTGTCCTGGCGGTTGAGGTCGCCGGCGAACCGCCGGGCGATCGCGGCGTGCGCGGCGTCGAGCCCGGGCGCCTCGATCCGGTAGGCCACACCCCGCCCGAGGGCGAACGGCGCCCGGACCCGGCCGGCGATCGGCGGGCGCGCCGCCAGCTCGTCCAGCGTCGCGACGACCTCGTCCGCGCGCTCGCCCGGCAGCGCGTGGAACAGCGTCAGGTGCGCGCCGACGACGAGCCGCTTCGACGGGAAGAGCCGCTGGCGCTGGGCGTCGAGCTCGGTCTGGGTGTGCTCGTCGAGCAGCGCCGAGACGATCAGGGGGTCGGTGTCGGTCACGGTGTCGGTCCTGGTTCTGGGCTGGCCGCCCATCCGTCCGGGTCGTCCCACGCCTGCAGGGTGCGCCGGCTGGTGAACCGCCGCGTCGCGCCGGTGCGCGGGTCGGGGAACGCCAGCTCGCGCGCGAGGAGCTGCAGCGGCGCGCGGAGGTCGTCGAGCGGGACGTCGCGCACCCGCGGGTCGAAGGGGTCGCCGAGCAGCGGGAGGCCCAGCGAGGTCATGTGCACCCGCAGCTGGTGGGTGCGCCCGGTGCGCGGCGTGAGCCGGTAGCGCGCGCGTCCGTCGCGGGCCTCGATCAGCTCGACGAGGGTCTCGGCGTTCGGCTCGCCGGGCACCTCCTGCGCGGTGAGCACCCCGCGCTCCTTCGTGATGCGGCTGCGCACCACCCGCGGCAGGGCGAGCTCCGGGTCGTGCGGGGCGACGGCCTCGTAGACCTTCTCGACGCGCCGGTCGCGGAACAGGTTCTGGTACGCACCGCGCCGGGCGGGGTCGACGACGAACAGCACGAGGCCGGCGGTGACCCGGTCCAGGCGGTGCGCGGGGCTCAGCGCCGGGAGCCCGAGGCCCTGGCGCAGCCGGACCAGCGCGGTCTCGCGCACGTGTCGTCCGCGCGGGATGGTCGCGAGGAAGTGCGGCTTGTCGACGACGACGATCTCGTCGACGCGGTGCACGACCTCCGGGGCGAAGGGGACCGGCGCCTCGTCGGGCAGGTCGCGGTGGAACCACACCACCGCCCGCGGCACGAACGCCGCGTCGGGGGCGAGCGGGCCGTCGTGGTCGACGATGCGGCCCTCGGCGAGCATCGCGTCGACCCGCTCCGGCGCCACCGGCAGGCGGTCGACGAGGTGGTCGCGCAGCGTCGCCCACGGCCCGTCGTCGGGCAGGCGGACCCGGGCGGGGTCGAGCCCGTCGCGCGGCGGGAGCGGGGGCGCGACGCGGGGCACCAGCCGAGGCTACGTCAGATGAAGATCTGCGCGATCTTCGTGGCCGTGAAGTCCAGCATCGCCGTCGGGCCCGCGCGGTACCCGCGTCGCGTCCGGTGCGGGTACCACCTCTCCGCGTGGGTCCACGCGAAGTCGCGGGTGCCGCGCACCAGGACGTCGCCGACGAGGTTGCCGATCCGGTCGATGATCCCCTCGTCCGGGGCGATCGGTCCCCACTGCGTCCAGGGCACCTCGTTGTCCTCGCAGAGCTCGTCCATGCGGTTGTGGAAGATCGTGTTGATGGCGAGGTAGTCGGCGTACTGGTCGGCGGTCGTGGTCAGCGGCGTCTCGTTCGCCTCCCACACGTCGAGCAGGGCGAACGCGAGGTCGAAGTTCACGTGGGCGTTGACGCCGGTCACCGCGAAGCGCCACTCCTCGTGGTCCTCCTGCCGGCGCTCGAAGAGGAGCTGCCAGCAGGCGGGAGCGTCGGAGCCCTCGTCCAGCCAGTCGTGGAGGGCGTCGAGGTAGCGCTGCGCGAAGGCCAGGTCGAGCTCGTAGACGAACCTCCCGCAGTGGAACAGGCGCCCCTTCTCGTACTCGTCGAGCACGTCCGCGGTGATCCGGTGGTACAGGCGGCTGAAGCACGCGATGCCGTCGGCCTCGCCCCGGTCCAGCTGCGCCGCCGTCGTGGCGAGCTCGGCGAGCACCTCGACGACCTCCTCGACCCTCGCGGGCCTCGTCGCCGCGAGGACCTCCAGCTTCCGGTTGTTCTCGTCGAGCGTGTCGGACACGGTCACCTCGGTCGGTCGGGGCTGGTGGGACGCGCGCGGACGCGCTGCAGGAGCGCGGCGGCCTGGGTGCGCGAGCGGGTGCCGGTCTTGGTGAGCACGCGGGAGACGTGCACGGCGACGGTGCGCTCGCTGATGTAGAGGCGCTGGGCGATCTGGCGGTTGGACAGGCCCTCGGCGAGGACGGCGAGGATCTCGTGCTCGCGCGGCGTGAGGCCGGCGAGCTCGGGGGCCCGGCGCTCGGCCGCGCCGCGGGCTCCCGTGACCGAGCCGCCGGTGACGACAGCGTCGCCGGCGTGCGCGATGTCGATGCGCGCCCGGCGGGCCAGCGCGGAGATCTCGTCGAGGAAGGGGCGGGCACCCATCGCGGTGGCGGTCTCGGCCGCGGCGCGCAGCACCCGCGCCGCGTCCCCGTGCCGCGCGCCGGTGACCAGCAGGGCGTCGGCGCGGCGGAGCAGCGCATACGCGGCGGGGTAGGGGTGCAGCAGCCCGCTCCAGGTCTGCGCGACCTTCCCCCAGGCCGCCGGGTCGGGGGCGCCCACCGCCCGGCCGGCCTCGGCGTGGCACATGTGGACGTAGGCGAGCACGGTGCGCCGCAACGCCGGCACCGTGTGCGGCACCCGGCCCTCGAGGTGGGCCACGTGCCGGCCGAGGCGCTCCAGCGCCGCGCGGTCGGCGGCCATGCCGTGGGACACGGCCTCCGCCTCCGCGCGCAGCCCGTGCCACACCAGCGGGGCGACGAGGAAGACGTCGTCCGGGGTGTGCTCGGCGACGTCGAGGCCGCGGGCGACGAGGTCGCGCGCGAGGTCCGGGCGTCCGCGCCACATCTCGATGCCCGCGCGCAGCGTCAGCAGCGGGACCCGGTAACGGGAGGCGACCGTGCCGCGCCGGGGCGCGACGGGCGCGGCGTCGGGGTCATCGGGGTCAGCCGCCGGCGGCGCGTCCTCGCCCGTGCCGTCGAGGGCGAGCAGGTCGACCGCGCGCAGGTCCTCGTCGGCCTCGGCGAACTCGCCGCGCCCCACCTGCAGCCGGCAGCGGGCCAGGCGGACCTCGAGGGCGTCGGCGCCCGTGGGCCGCAGCGCCCAGGCCTCGTCGACGGCGTCGGAGGCCTCCGACCAGCGCCCGAGCCGGAACAGGCCGTTCGCCGCGGTGGCCAGCAGGCGCACGCCGACCGAGCGGGCGAGCCCGAGGTCGCGCATCCGCGCCACGCCCTGGCGGGCGATCTCGACGCCCTCGTGCAGCTCGCCCAGCGGGCCGGAGAGCAGGTCCGCCCACGCCCGGTACGCCCGCCCGACCGCCGCCGGGTCCCCGCTGCGCTCGGCGATCATGAGGCCCTCGGCGACGGCGGCGAGCCCGGCGTCGGCGTTCTCCAGGTAGGCCAGCGCGAACCCCAGCGTCGCGAGCATCGGCGCCTGCTCGGCCTGCTCGCCGCGGGCGCGCGCGACGGCCAGCGCGCGCTCGGCCTCCTGCCGGGCGCCCGTGACGTCCCCGGTGATCAGCAGCGCCTCCGCGTACGCCGCGTGGACCGACGCCAGCGCCGGGTCGTCCCCGGCCCGGCCTGCGGTGCGCCCGGCGTCGAGCAGCGCGGCCACCGCGTCGGCGGTGCGCCCGGCGTCGAGCAGTGAGCGGCCCAGCCGCACGACCGCGGGCAGCTCGCCGGCACCGGCCCGGGCGGCGTCGGCCACCAGCCGCCGCAGGAGGGTGACCGCCGCGTCGTACTCGCCCGCGAGC
>CADCTH010000036.1 GCA_902805495.1 uncultured Actinomycetospora sp. | reverse complement strand
CGGCGCTGCGCCGGCGCGCCCGTGGCCCGGTGGGCGTGTCCCCGCCCGTGCACGGTCTCGGCGAGCTAGACGTCGCGCACCGGTGGGCGCGGCTCGCGGCCCGGACCCTGCCGGCGGGGGAGGCCACGGTGGTCGGCCTCGACGACCGGCTCCCGGAGGCGCTGATCGTCGAGGCGCCCGACGTCGGGCCGCGGCTGCGCCGCGCGGCGCTGGGCGAGCTGCTGGACCTGCCCGACGCCGAGCGCGACACGCTGCTCGCGACGCTGCGGGCGGTGCTCGACGCCGACGGGTCCCCCTCGCGCGCCGCGACCGCGCTCTACTGCCACCGCAACACGGTCATGTACCGGCTCGCGCGCATCGAGACCCTCACCGGGCGGCGCCTCGCCGACGCGCGCGACCGCCTGCTGCTCGGGCTGGCCCTGGCGGCCCCGGACCCGTACGGCGATCAGGCGCGGTAGCCGGTGTCGATCGCCAGGCGCCCGCCGACCGCGCGCGAGACGCAGGCGCACAGCCGGGCCGACTCGTCCTGCTCGGTCGCGTCGAGGAAGACGTCGCGGTGGTCGACGACGGTTCCACCGCCGAGCACGCTCACCGTGCACCGCCCGCACTCGCCGCGCAGGCAGTCCCACACCATGTCCACCCCGGCGTCGTGCAGCGCCGCGAGCAGCGCGCGGTCGCGCGGGACGTGCACGGTCAGCCCGTGGTCGCGGACCTCGACGTCGAACGGCTCGGTCGGGTGGCGCCCGCCGGTCCCGAAGGTCTCGGTGCGCAGGCGCCGGGCCGGGCGCCCGTGCGCGGCCCAGCACGCGCGCACGCCGTCGGTCAGGCGCGGCGGCCCGCACACGTAGACCTCGCCGTCGGGGTGCAGGGCGGCGACCTCGGCGGCGAGGTCGAGCCGCTCGCCGTCCTCGCCCGCCGCGGTGACCACGGCGTCGTCGCCGAGCAGGGAGCGCAGGTGGTCGACGAACGGCATCGCCGCGCGCCGGCGCCCGGCGTAGACCAGGCGCACCGGGGCGTCCCGGCGCGCCAGGACCTCGGCCATCCCCACCAGCGGGGTGATGCCGATGCCGCCGGCGACGAGCAGGTAGCCCGGGCGTCGCGGGTCGAGCTCGAAGTGGCTGGTGGGGTGGCGCAGCTCGAGGCGGTCGCCGGCCGCGAGCCCGTGCACCCGGCGCGACCCGCCCCGGCTGTCGGGCAGCAGCTTCACCGCGATCCGGTACGCGCCGTCCTCCGGCGCCGCGCCGACCACCGAGTACGAGCGCACCACCGGCAGCCCGTCGACCTCGAGCGCGAGGTCGAGGTGGCTCCCCGGCGGGTAGGCGCGCGCCCCGTCGTCGGGCACGAGCTCGACCTGGCGCACCTCGTCGGCGACGGCCCGCACGGCGCGGACCCGGGCACCCACGAACGTGCTGGTCACGACCCGCTCCGCGCGCGCTTGGCCTCCGCCCGGGCCCGGGCGACCTCGCGCTCGCCGCCGTCGCCCGCGTCGGTGCGGTCGTGCTCGGCGATGTCGCGCTCGGCCTGCGCGCCGGCCGCGGCGTACGAGTCGTCCTCGGCGGCGAGCATCAGGTCGATCATCCGGCGCGCCCACATCGCGCCGCCGTCGATGTTGAGGTTGTAGAAGTCCTTCTCGGGGTGGGCGTCGATGGCACGCTGCTGGGCCGCGAGGACCTCCTCGTCCTCGGCGAACACCCCCGAGACGCCGTCGCGCAGCAGCGTGGTGATCCGCTGGTCGGTCAGCGCGTATTTGCGGGCGAAGGCCCAGAAGTAGTGCGTGGAGGTCGCCGACTCCGGGGTCATCGTGTTCAGCACGAACCCGTTGACGCCCTGCGAGCGGTCGCCCTCGGGTGCGCCGGTGCCGGTGGGGGCGACGCCGACGTCGATGGCGATCGTCCCGGGCGGGGTGAAGTGGATGATCTGCCAGCGGTCGACGTTGCCGGCCGGCGCCCCGCGCCACTCCAGCTGCCGGGCCCAGAACGGCGGCGCCTCGACGTCGATCATCCAGCGGGTGACGGTGACCGTGCCCTTGCCGTGGGTCACCTCGAACGGCGACTCGGCCACCGAGCGGTGCCCGATGCTGCCGCCGTGCACGAACGTCTCGTGCGTGAGGTCCATGAGGTTGTCGACGATCAGCTTGTAGTTGCACTCGACGTGGATGAGGCGCCCGTCGCCGGCCCAGGCCGGGTCGTCGTTCCAGTGCAGGTCGGGGATCGCCGCCGGGTCGGCGTCGGCCGGGTCGCCGGTCCACACCCAGACGAAGCGGTGCCGCTCGACCACCGGGTAGGAGCGCACGCGGGCCGAGGGGTTCACGGTCTTCTGCGACGGCATGAACGTGCAGCGGCCGTCGGCGTCGTAGCGCAGGCCGTGGTACCCGCACATCACCTCGTCGCCCAGGAGCTTGCCCTCCGACAGCGGCAGCAGCCGGTGCCAGCAGGCGTTCTCCAGCGCGCGGGCCTCGCCGGACGGGGTGCGGAACAGCACGAGCGACGCCCCGGCGACGGTGCGCGGGAGCAGGTGGGCGCCCACCTCGACGTCGTAGGCGGCGGCGTACCAGGCGGCGCGCGGCCACTCGCGGCGGGCGAAGGTGTCGGGGGCGGCGCGCAGTGGCTGGTCGGAGGTGGTGGTCACGACAGCTCCTCGTGGGTGGCGGTCGGACTAGCGTGCGGACGCCGCGCGGGCCCACGCCACGGCTCTCCCGGCATGCGGGAGATCGATGTCCCGGCGCCGGCCGCGGGTGGTTCGCTGACGCCGTGGTGGAGCTCGACGTGGACCCGTTCGCCCTCGACGTCCTCGCCGACCCGATCCCGGCCGACACCGCGATCCGTGAGGCCGCGCCGCTGGTGTGGCTGCCCGCGCACGGGGTGTGGGCCGCCGGGCGGCACGCCGACGTCGCCGGGGTCTTCCGCGACTGGTCGACGTGGTCGTCCGCGGCCGGCACCGGCCTCGCCGACATCCGCCGTGGCGAGGGCTGGCGCCCACCCAGCGTGCTGCTCGACACCGACCCGCCCGCCCACACCGGGGCCCGGCGCGTGATGAACCGCGTCCTGGCGCCGCGCGCGCTGGCCGGCCTCGCCGGCGGCCTCGCCGTCACCGCCGAGGAGGTCGTCGACGACGCGCTGGCCGTCAGTGGGGCGGCCGGCGAGGTCGACGCCGCGGTGGACCTCGCCGAGCGCTTCCCGATGACCGTCCTGCCCGACGCCGTGGGCATGGCCCCGGAGGGCCGGGAGCACCTGCTGCCCTACGCGGCCCTGAACTTCGAGTCGATGGGGCCGCACAACACGCTGCGGGCCGAGGCCGAGCGCCGGGCGGGCGGCGCGCGGGAGTACGTGGCGTGGCAGGTGCGCCGCGAGGCGCTGGCCCCGGACGGGATCGGCGCGGCGATCCACGCCTACGCCGACTCCGGCGACATCACGGGCGACGACGCCGCGCTGCTGGTGCGCTCGTTCCTCTCGGCCGGCATCGACACGACGATCCTGGCGCTCGCGTCGGTGGTCCACGAGCTCGCGCGCCGCCCCGACCAGTGGGCGGCCCTGCACGCGGACCCCGGGCTCGCGCGGGCGGCGTTCGAGGAGGGCCTGCGCCTGCACACGCCCAGCCCGGTCATCGGCCGCACGGCGACGCGCGAGGTGGCCGTCGGGGACGCGGTCGTCGCGCCGGACCAGAAGGTGCTGCTCATGCTCGGGGCGGCCAACCGGGACCCGCGGCGCTGGGACGCCCCGGACGACTACGACCTGCACCGGCGCGCGGCCGGGCACACCGCGTTCGGCGGTGGCGTGCACAACTGCGTGGGCCAGGTGATCGCGCGCATGGAGGCCGAGGCTCTCCTGGGCGCCCTCGCGCGGCGGGTCGCGCGGGTGGAGCCGGCGGGGGAGTCGACGCCCCGCCTGTCGAACTGGCTGCGCGGCTTCGCCACGGTGCCGGTGCGGTTGACGCCGGCCTGACCCCATCGGCCTTCCGGTATGCGGAAACGGTCGTTGGGTACGACACGTGACGGCCCGCACACTCTCGCGATCCGTGCCGTCGACGTCACCGGAGGGGACATGGCCGTCACCCGTCCCGTCCCGCACCCCGCCCCCGCGGCCGGGGCCGAACGCGTGTCGACCGGCCCCGTCGTCGCCCGCGCGCTGCGCCTGCTCGAGGCCTTCTCCGACGAGCGCCCGACGCTGACGCTCAGCGAGATCTCGCGGCGCTCCGGGGTGCCGCTGTCGACGGCCCACCGGCTCATCGCCGAGCTCGAGACCTGGGGCGCGGTCGAGCGCGACGGCGCCGGCCGCTACCAGGTCGGGCTGCGGCTCTGGGAGGTCGGCGCGCTCGCCCCGCGTGGGCCCGGCCTGCGGGAGCGGGCGCTGCCCTACCTCGAGGACCTCTGCGCGGTCACCCGCGAGAACGTCCAGCTCGCGGTGCGCGAGGACGACGAGATCGTCTACGTCGAGCGCCTCGCCGGCACCCGCGCGGTCGGGGTGCACATCCGGGTCGGCGGGCGGTGGGCCATGACGGCGACCGGCGTCGGGCTCGTGCTGCTCGCGCACGCGCCGCCCGACGTCGTCGAGCGCGTCCTCGAGGGACCGTTCCCGCGCCACACCCCGTGGACGCTCACCGACCCCGCGCGCATCCGCGAGACCCTCGCCGCCGTGCGGACCCGCGGTTACGCCGTGAGCGACCGCCAGATCACCAGCGACGCGACGTCGGTCGCCGCCCCGGTCCGCGACGCCGCGGGCGAGGTCGTCGCCGCGCTCTCGGTGGTGGCCCACCACGGCTCGCCCGTCGCCGTGCTCGCGCCCCTGGTGCGCACCAGCGCCGGCGGCGTCTCGCACGCCCTCGCCGCCGGCCGCGGCCGGCGCCCACCCCCACCTCGCTGACCACCTCGCTGACCACCTCGCTGACCACCTCGCTGACCACCGGACGCCCCCACCACCCGTCCTGGAGGACCCCATGGCCACGCCCTCGGACGCACCGCCCGAACGCCCCGAACGCTCCGCCCGCGAGGTCCGCAAGGTCGCCTTCGCGAGCCTCGTGGGCACGTCGATCGAGTGGTACGACTTCTACATCTACGGCCTCGCGGCCGTGACGGTGTTCGCGCCGCAGTTCTTCCCGAAGACCTCGACCTTCACGGGCACCCTCGCCGCGTTCGCCACCTTCGCGGTCGGGTTCATCGCGCGCCCGATCGGCGGCGTCGTGTTCGGTCACCTCGGCGACCGCATCGGGCGCAAGGCCACGCTGGTGACGACGCTGGTCACGATGGGCGTCGCGACGACGCTCATCGGTGCGCTGCCGACCTACGCGACCATCGGCGCGCTGGCGCCCGTGCTGCTCGTGGTGCTGCGCCTCGTGCAGGGCTTCGCGGTCGGCGGCGAGTGGGGCGGCGCCGTGCTGATCTCCGTGGAGCACGCGCCGGAGTCGAAGCGCGGCTTCTACGGCAGCTTCCCGCAGCTCGGCGTCCCGATCGGGCTCATCGCGTCCAACGCGGCGTTCCTCGTGCTCGCGGCGGCGATGCCCGCGGAGTCGTTCGCGTCCTGGGGCTGGCGCATCCCGTTCCTGGCCAGCGCCCTGCTCGTCGGCGTCGGGCTGTACGTGCGGCTGCAGATCGAGGAGAGCTCGGAGTTCGTGGCCGTGAAGCGCAAGGGCTCGATGGCGCTGCCGCTGGGCTCGGTGCTGCGCCACCACTTCCCGCAGGTGCTCTGCGGGATCGCGATGTTCACCGGCATCACCGGCATCGGCTACATGGCCGCGACGTACTCCATCCAGTACGGCTCCTCGCAGCTCGGGCTCCCGCGCGCCGCGCTCATCGCGATCGTGCTGGTCGTCGCCGTGCTCGAGGTGCCGATCATCCTGTGGTTCTCGGCCGCGTCCGACCGCTGGGGTCTCAGCCGCACGATCGTCGCCGGCAGCATCGCCACCGCGGTGGTGGCCGCGGTGTTCCTGCCGCTGCTCGCGACGGGCTCGCTGGTGCTCATCGCCGTCGCGGTGGCCGGCGCGCGCTGGGCGTCGGCGCCGATGTGGGGACCGTCCGCGGCCCTCGCCGCCGAGTGCTACCCCACCGAGATCCGCTACAGCGGCGCGTCGGTGGGCTACCAGCTCGGCTCGATCGTCGGCGGTGCGCTCGCCCCGATCTTCACGACGCTGCTGCTGGCCTCGCCGCTGGGCATCGTCGGGGCCTCGGCCTACCTCGTGATCATCACCGTGGTCACCGGGCTGGGCGCGCTGGCCGCGAACCGGCTGCGCGCGCGGGCGAACGCGCCGGCGCGCGCCACCGCCGGCTGAGGCCTGGCTGCGTCAAATCCCATAGGATACGGTCGCGGCGATGAGCAGCGCCGTCCCCGACACCGCCGTACCCGGGGACGCGCCGGCGCTGCCGGAGCAGGTGGTGCTCCAGCTGCGCGAGCGGATCCTCTCGGGCGTGCTGCGCCCGGGGACGTTCCTGCGGCCCGACCGCCTGGCCGTCGAGCTCGGCGTCAGCCCGACACCGGTGCGCGAGGCGCTGCAGGCGCTGCGCGCCGACGACCTGGTGCGCGCGCTGGCGCGGCGCGGCTTCGTCGTCGCGCCGCTAGACCGCGGCGACGTCGTCGACCTGTTCGCCGTGCAGGCCCACCTCACCGGCGAGCTCACCGCGCGCGCCGCCGTCGCCCTCGACGCCGACGGGCTGGCGGTGCTGCGCGACCTGGCCGCACGGGTCGACGCGCTGATCGCGGCCGCACCGGGCGAGGACCTCGCCCTCGCCGAGGCCGAGCACCGTTTCCACGCCGCGCTCAACCGGGCGGGCGGCGCGCGCAAGCTCGCGTGGCTGGTCGGGCGTGCGGCGCACTACCTGCCGCCGCGCTTCTACACCGACCGCGAGGCCTGGCGAACCGCCACGGTGGACGCCCACCGCCGCCTGCTCGCGGCCCTGGCCGCCGGCGACGCCGGCACCGCCCGCGCGGCGATGGAGGGCCACGTCCTCGACGGGCGCGACCTCCTCGTCGCCCACCTCGAAGCCGTCGGCTTCTGGGACGACACGACCTGAGGAGGCCGACGATGCCCGTCACGCTCACCGAGGAGCAGCAGGACCTCGCGAACGCCATCGGCGAGTTCGCCCGCCGCGAGGTGCCGGACAAGGCGCGGCGCGACGAGCTGACCGTCGAGGGCCCGCACTCGATGGAGATCTACCGCAAGATGGCCGACCAGGGCTGGCTCGGCATCGCGCTGCCCGAGGCCTACGGCGGGTCCGGCGGGACGATGACCGACCTGCTGGTGTTCCTCGAGGAGACCTCGTACCACCAGATCCCCATCGGCGGCTTCGGCACCACGATCATCACCGCCGCGGCGCTCGAGCGGTCCGGCTCGGAGGAGCAGAAGCAGCAGCTGCTGGGCGACGTCATCGCCGGCGAGCTGCTGGCGATCTCGATGTCCGAGCCCGGCGCGGGCTCCGACGTGGGCGGGCTCGTCTGCAAGGCCGAGAAGTCCGAGGACGGGTGGGTGGTCAACGGCCAGAAGACGTGGTGCTCCAACGCCCACATCTCGAAGCACGTCCTGCTGGTCGCCCGCACGTCCACCGAGGGCGGCAAGCACGAGGGCCTGACGATGTTCATGGTCCCCACCGACGCCGACGGCCTGGAGATCCACGGCATCGAGACGATGGGCGGCAAGGAGGTCAACGACCTCTACTTCACCGACTGCCACCTGCCCGCCGACGCCGTCGTCGGCACCGAGGGGCAGGGCTGGCGCCAGCTCATGGCCGGGCTCAACCTCGAGCGCATGATCCTCGCCGGGCTGATGCTCGGTCTCGCGCGCCGCGCGTTCGACGACACCGTCGCCTACGTCAAGGAGCGCAAGCAGTTCGGGCGCCCGGTCGGGAGCTTCCAGGCCATGCGCCACCGCATCGCCGACAACGCGACCGACCTCGCGGCGACGAAGCTGCTCGTGCACGACACCGCCCGCACGATCGACGCGAACCCGGGCGCGCTGTTCCCGCGCGAGGCGTCGATGGCCAAGCTCAAGGCCACCGAGATCGCCAAGCACCTGTCGCTGGAGGGCATGCAGATGCTGGGCGGCTACGGCTACGCCACCGAGTACGGCATGGAGCGGCTGCTGCGCCAGAGCGTCGTCTCCACCGTCTACGGCGGCACCAGCGAGATCCAGCGCGACATCATCGGCAAGTCGTACGGCCTGTAGCCGAGGTGGTGCCCGTGGAGCCCCGGTCGGCCCGCGACCTCGTGCTCGGGCCGGTCGTGCTCGCGGCGACCGCCAACGTGGTCATGGAGCTGTCGTGGCCGGGCGTGGGCCACGGGGTCGCCGAGAGCCGCGTCGACGCCGGCAACGTCCTGCTCCACCCGCTGCGCCGCTTCCGGACCACCACCGCCTACCTCGCCGTCGCCCTGCTCGGCACCGACGACGAACGGGCGGCCTACCGGCGGGCGGTGAGCCGGTCGCACGCGCCGGTGCGCAGCACGGCGGACAGCGCGGTGCCCTACGACGCGTTCGACCCGGAGCTGCAGCGCTGGGTCGCGCTGTGCCTCTACCGGGCGTTCGAGGACACCTGGGGCCTGCTCGCCGGTACGCCCGGGATGCGCCTGCCCGACGCGGTGTTCCGGGAGTGCGCCGCGCTGGGCACGACCCTGCAGGTGCGTCCCGAGCGCTGGCCCGCCGACCGCGACGCCTTCGACGACGCGTGGGACCACGGGCTGGCCCACGTGCGCATCGACGACGCCGTGCGGGCGCACCTCCACCGCCTCCTGCGCGGCGACTACCTGCCCGCGCCGGTGGCGCGCGCGACCGAGGCGTCGCGGACGTTCTGGACCACCGGGTTCCTGCACGAGCCCTTCCGCTCGTTGCTGGGCCTGGAGTGGTCGGGCGCCGACCAGCGCCGCTTCGAGGCCCGGGGACGTCGCCTCGGCGCGGTCGTGCACCGGCTCCCGCCGTCGCTGCGCCGGGCGCCGTACAGCACCGCGCTGGCCGACCTGCGGGTGCGACGGCGGCTCGGGACGGCGCTCGTCTAGCGGGGCGACCAGCCCAGCGCCGGCCCCAGCTTCGTGGCCATGTCGGTGAGGATCTGCACGTAGTCCTCGTGCTCGAACGTGAACGGCAGGGCGAACACGACCTCGCGCACCTCGCGGAACGCGGCGTCGGCGTACAGCTTGTCGGCGACCTCCTCGGAGGTGCCCAGGACGTCGGGCGCCGCGAGCAGGCCCGGGCCGGGCGGGCCCATCGGCGCGGCCGTGCGCGGGGTGCGCTTCTCGACGTAGGCCTCGTACTTCGCCCGCTGCTCGGGCGTCGCCGAGTCGGTGGGGATGACCACCAGGCCCTGCGACACGCGCGCCTTCTCGCCCGCGGGGTGGTGCTCCTTGAACAGGGCGATCTGGCGCTGCTGGATCGCGGCGAAGTCCCAGCGCCCGTCGGTCTCGAGGTCGGACGGCTCGGGCTTGATGATGTTGCTGGTGAGCAGGTTCAGGCCCTGCTCGGCGGCCCACTGCGTCGAGCGGCGGCTGCCCGCGCCGTACCAGATGCGGTCGGCGAGGCCGGGGGAGTGCGGCTCGACGCGGGCAGAGAACTCCTCGAACCCCTGGGTGCCGGAGAACGTGCTGACCGGCTCGCCGCGCACCATCCGCAGCAGCCGGGCGACCCGCTCGTACGTCAGGTCCTCGACGTCGGCGGTGTCGGGGTAGAGCGCGCCATTGACGTCGTCCCAGTGGATCGGCGGGCCGACGCTGAAGCCCGGCTCCAGGCGCCCGCCGGACAGGAGGTCGACGGTGGCGAGGTCCTCGGCCATCCGCAGCGGGTTCTCCCAGCCCAGCGGCGTGACCGCCGTGCCCATCGCGATGCGCGTCGTGCGCTGCGAGGCCGCGGCCATGATCGCGATCGGCGAGGAGATGCCGGTCTGGAAGTGCCGGTGGCGCAGGTAGGCGCTGTCGAAGCCCAGCCGGTCGCCCAGCTCGATGACCTCGAGCGTGCTCTCCATCCCGGGGCCGGGGTCGTCGCCGTCGAACAGGCCGAGGGTGAGGAAGCCCAGCTTCTCCAGCGGGACGTAGGGTGTCGGCACGGCAGTTCCTCTCCGGCGGTCCGGTGGTCGGGCAACGACCACCGGACCACGGGTGTTCCCCGGCTACAGCGCGGCGGCCGCCGCCGTGGCCACGGCCTGGTCCTGCTCGCCGGTGCCGCCGCTGACGCCCACGGCTCCGACGACGGCGTCGCCCGACATCAGGGGGACGCCACCGGCGAAGATCATGATGCGGCCGTGGTTGGAGTCCTGGATGCCGTAGAACTGGCCGCCGGGCTGGGCGTTCTCGCCCAGGCCCTGCGTGGAGACGTCGAACGCGCGGGCGCTGAAGGCCTTGTTGATCGCCACGTCGACGCTGCCGATCCACGCGCCGTCCTGGCGGACGTGGGCCACGAGGACACCGCCCACGTCGACGACGGCGATGTTCACCGGCTGACCCTGCTCGTCCGCCGCCTCCTCCCCGGCGGCGATGACGCGGCGGGCGTCGTCCAGGGTCACGGTCTCGATCGAGCGCATGGCGGGTCCTCTCCGGACTGCGGGCGCCGCCGGTGGGTCGACGCCCGCCCGCCATCGTGGCCGCGCCACCGCGTGGCGTCGAGCACGGAGTCGTTCGACCGATCTCAGGAGGCCGCGCGTTCACTAGGGTCGACGGGGAGTCACCAGGACCCGGCCGAGACGGAGTGATGACGTGGCGACCACGCGCGGTTTCCTCGGGCGGCGCAAGGAGCGCGATCCGCGCCTGCCGCCCGGCCAGTACGACGTCGGCGCCGACTGGCCGGTGCTCACCGCCGAGGCCACGCCCCGCGTGGACGCCGACACGTGGACGGTCACCGTCGACGGCCTGGTCGACACCCCGAAGACCTGGCCGCTGCGCGAGCTGCGGGTGCTGCCGCCGTCGGTGTACGCCGGCGACATCCACTGCGTGACCACCTGGTCGAAGCTCGACACCAACTTCAGCGGGATCTCGCTCGACACGCTGTTCGACGCGGTCGGGGTGCGGCCGGAGGCGAAGTACATCGTCGAGACGTCCACCACCGGCTACACCACCAACCTCCCGATCGAGGACGTCACCGGCGGCAAGGCCTGGCTGGTGTGGGAGCACGAGGGCAAGCCGCTGACCCGGGAGCACGGCGGCCCGGTGCGCATGCTCGTGCCGCACCTGT
>CADCTH010000035.1 GCA_902805495.1 uncultured Actinomycetospora sp. | reverse complement strand
GGCCGAGGACCGGGCCGCGGCGGGCGCGCAGGTCGAGCTCGCCCGCGGCGTCGTCGACGACGACCTCGATGCTCGCCGGCCCCTGGCGGCCCTCGCGCACGGCGCGCGTGAGCACCTCGCAGCGCGCGACGTCGACCACCTCGCCGACGCGCAGCGCGGGCAGCAGCCGGCGGGCGGCGGGGTTGGCGGCGCGGACGACGCCGTCGCGGTCACCGACGACGACGCCGTCCTCGAGCCCGTCGAGCAGTCCGGGACCGGAGGACGGGGGCGGCGGCGCAGCGTCCGGGATCGAGCGCGGGGAGGTCGCGGGGACGCCCGCCGCGGTGGTGTCCACGGCAGCACGTGTCGGAGCATGGGGACGCGCGTCCATCGCCGTCGCCTCCCTCCGTGAGGGTGCGGCCATCCTAGTCGACGACGAAACGCCCGTCCTGACCTGCGGCGGACGGCACGACGAGCCGTCGCCGACCGCGGACGAGCGGTGGCCGGGGTGATGCGGGGCGTCCGGGTGGGTACCGGCCCGCCATGAGCATCTCCCTCGAGCAGGCGCAGAGCATCGTGTCCGCCGCGCTGGCCCACGCCCGCGCGCAGGGCTTCAAGCCGCTCACCGTCGCCGTGCTCGATCCCGGCGGCGCGCTGGTGGCGCTGGGCCGCGAGGACGGGTCGGGATTCCTGCGCCCGGACGTCGCGACGGCGAAGGCCTACGGCGTGCTCGGCCTGGGGATGGACAGCCGGGCGATCGCGGCGCGGGCCGCGGACTCGGCGGAGTTCTTCACCTCGGTCGCCGCGCTGTCGGGCGGGAAGGTGTTCTCGGTGCCCGGCGGGGTGCGCGTCGACGACGTCGCCGGGGCGCTGCTCGGCGCGGCGGGCGCGACCGGCACCGCCTCCACCGCCGACGAGGAGGCCGTCGTCGCCGGCATCCGCGCCGCCGGCCTCACCCCTCGCACGGGCGCGGAGTAGGCCCTCGTGAGCGATCTCTGGGCCTATCGGCCCCAGGATCGCTCACGTAGGCCGTTCGACCCAGTACCTCGGCGCCGTCCGGCCCCTTCTCGTCCGGGCACGGGCGAGTCGGGGACAGAACGGGCACAGTGCGTCCGACCCGTGAGGAGGTGGGCGCAGCGGTGACCGGCGGAGGTGGCGGACTGCACCGCGGGCGTGTCACCGACCGCCCCGGCGGGGCCCACTGGTGGGGCGGTCGGGGTCCCGCGGGCGGCGGGAGCCACTCCCGGACCGGCGGACGCCGCCGGGTCCTCGCGCTCGTCGCCCTGCTCGCACTGCTGCTCGCCGGCGGGATCGCCACCGTGGTCTCGCTCACCGGCGGCGGGGAGCCGGCACCCCCGGTCGCCGCTCCCCCGCCGAGTCCCGCCGCCGCTCCGGGGCCCGCCCCCACCGGGACCGGCACCGACCCCGCCGTCCTCCAACAGGCCCTCGACGACGTCACCGCCACGAGCCCGGTCCGCTTCGCCGCGAACGCCACCGAGCCCACCGCCGAGGGCGCCGCCGCCCTCGACCGCCTCGCCGCCGTCCTGCGCGCGCCCGGCCCGGCGGTCACCGTCGAGGGCCACTCCGCCCGCGTCAGCGACGGCGGGGGGCGGGGCGTGCGCCTGTCCGAGGAGCGCGCCGCCGGGATCGCCCGCCGCCTCGAGGCCGCGGGCGTCCCGGCCGACCGCCTGCGGGTCGTCGGCGTCGGCCCGGCGCGGCCGCGCGCCACGCTGGAGGAAAGCCGCCCGGTCGAGCTCCGGGTGGGCTGAGCCTCAGCTGATCAGGCCCGCCCGCCGCCGGTAGTCGTCGACGAACCGCAGCAGGTCCTCCCCGCGCGGGCGCCGGCCGGGGACGACGTCGCAGGTCCCGGTCTTGGTGTCCATGATGTGGACGTTCGGGTCCAGCGAGATCCCGATGATCTCGTTGGCCGCGTCGCCGGTGACCAGTCCGTTCGGGCCCCAGTGCCACGGCAGGCCCACCTGGTGGATGGTCTCCCCGGCGATGCGCAGCGGCTTCATCCGCTCGGTGACCATCACGCGCGCCTCGATCGCGCTGCGCGCGGTCACGATCGTCGCCCACCCCGTGTGCTCCAGGCCGCGCTCGGCCGCCAGCGCCGGCGAGACCTCGACGAACATCTCCGGCGCCAGCTCGGCGAGGTACGGCACCCAGCGGCTCATACCGCCCGCCGTGTGGTGCTCGGCGATCCGGAACGTCGTGAACGCGAACGGGAAGATCTCCGAGCCCGGCTGGTGGTCCGACGGGTTGTAGAGGTTGTCGGGCCGCTCGAAGCGCTCGCGGGCCGGGTTGGACCGCGTCCGCGGGTGCAGCGCGTTGCGCGTCGGGGCCTCCTCCGGCTCGTAGTGCACCGGCATCGGCCCGTCGGCGAGCCCGGTAGGCGCGTAGAGCCAGATGCGCCCGTCGGCCTGCATGATGAACGGCTCGTCCCCGCCGATGGCGTCCTGCGCCTCGGCCCCCTCGGGCGGGCGGTACGACGGCGGCTTCTCGGCCTCGAAGTCCGGGACGTCGTGGCCCGTCCACCGCCCGGACTCCTCGTCCCACCACACGTAGGCCTTGCGCTCGCTCCACGGCCGCCCCTCCGGGTCGGCCGAGGCGCGGTTGTAGAGCACGCGCCGGTTCATCGGCCACGCCCAGCCCCACTCGAGCGCCGCGATGCTCTCCCCACCGGCGGGCTCGCGCCGCGCGGCCTGGTTGACCCCGTCGGCGTACACCCCGGAGTAGATCCAGCACCCGCACGCCGTGGAGCCGTCGTCCTTGAGCGCCGTGTAGCCCGGGACGGGTTCGCCGTGCTCGTCGACGCCGCTGATCTCCCGGAGGATCGCGTGGGCGTCGGGGTCGCCGTGCGCGCCCTCGGTCGGGTAGTCCCAGGTCACGGCCTTGATCGCGGCGTCCCGCGCGAGGTCGGAATCGGCCACCCGCGCCTTGATGCGCCGGCCCAGCTCCCAGACGAACCACAGGTCGCTGCGGCAGTCGCCCGGCGGCTCGACGGCCTTGTGCCGCCACTGCAGCAGCCGCTGGGTGTTGGTGAACGACCCGGCCTTCTCGATGTGCGTGGCGGCGGGGAGCAGGAAGACCTCGGTGTCGATGTCCTCGGTGCGCATCTCGCCGGTCTCGATCTCCGGCCCGTCCTTCCAGAACGTGGCCGTCTCGATCTCCTGCAGGTCGCGCACCACGAGCCACTTCAGCGCGGCCAGGCCCTGCCGCTGCTGCTTGGAGTTCGTCGTGCCGACGGCCGGGTTCTCCCCGAGCACGAGGTAGCCCTCGCACTGCCCGTCGATCATGTTGAGGACGGTGGTGAACGTCGAGTGGTCCCCGGTGATGCGCGGCATCCAGCCGAAGCCGAAGTCGTTCTCCTTCGTCGCCGCGTCGCCGTACCAGGCCTTGAGCAGGCTCACCATGTAGGCGGGCATGTTGCCCCAGAAGCCCTTGGCCGCCGCGTCGGCCTCGAGGAAGTCCGACAGCTCCATCTGCTTGTGGGCGTGCGGCATCGGGATGTAGCCGGGCAGCAGGTCGTAGAGCGTCGGGATGTCGGTCGAGCCCTGGATCGTGGCGTGCCCGCGCAGCGCCATGATGCCGCCGCCCGGTCGGCCGACGTTGCCGAGCAGGCCCTGGAGGATCGAGGCGCAGCGGATGTACTGCACGCCGACGGTGTGCTGGGTCCAGCCCACCGAGTAGACCCACATGGTGGTGCGCTCGCGGCCGGAGTTCGCGCAGATCGCCGCGGCGACCTGGCTGAACTGGTCGACGCCCATCCCGCAGACCTGCGAGACCATCTCCGGGGTGTAGCGCGCGAAGTGGCGGCGCAGCACCTGGTAGACGCACCGCGGGTGCTGCAGCGTGTCGTCGCGGACCGGCTCGCCGGAGAAGTTCGCCCCGCCGGAGCCCGCGCCCTCGGACTGCCCGAGCAGGTGGGTCAGGCGGTTCGACTCGCGGCGCGCCTCGGGCTGGTGCTCGTCGGAGTCCCACTGGTCGCGGTCACCGGACGCGGCGGCGACGTCGGCGCCCTCGTACTGCCAGGTCGAGGTGTCGTACGAGCACGTCTCCGGGTCCCAGCCCGAGAACAGGCCGTCGTCGTCCCCGGCGTCGACGAAGTCCTCGCGCACCAGCATCGGCGCGTTGGTGTAGGCGACGACGTACTCGCGGAAGTCCCGCTCGTTCTCCAGTACGTAGTTGATCAGTCCGCCGAGGAAGGCGATGTCCGTGCCGGGCCGGATCGGGACGTGCGCGTCGGCGACCGCGCTGGTGCGCGTGAACCGCGGGTCGACGTGGATGATCTTCGCGCCGCGGGCCTTGGCCTCCATCACCCACTGGAAGCCGACCGGGTGCGCCTCGGCCATGTTCGAGCCCTCGAGGACGACGCAGTCGGCCTGCGCGATGTCCTGCTGCGTGTTCGTGGCGCCGCCGCGGCCGAAGCTGGTCCCCAGACCGGGGACGGTGGAGCTGTGTCAAATGCGCGCCTGGTTCTCCACCTGGACGGCGCCGATCGCGGTGTAGAGCTTCTTGAGGAGGTAGTTCTCCTCGTTGTCCAGTGTCGCGCCCCCGAGGTGCGCGAGCCCGAGCGTCCGGTTCAGGACGCGGCCCTCGTCGTCGGTGTCCTGCCAGGTGCGCGCGCGGGTGTCGACGACGCGGTCGGCGATCATGTCCATCGCCGTGTCGAGGTCGAGGTCCTCCCAGTCGGTCCCGCCCGGGCGGCGGTAGCGCACGCGCGTGACGCGGGACGGCGACGTCACCAGCGACAGGCTCGACGAGCCGCGCGGGCAGAGGCGCCCGCGGCTGATCGGCGAGTCGGGGTCGCCCTCGATCTGGGTGACCCGGCCGTCCTTTGAGTAGACGCGCTGGCCGCAGCCGACGGCGCAGAAAGGGCAGATCGAGCGGGTGACCGTGTCGGCGTCGGCGGTACGGGCACGCCACTCGTTCGAGGAGTTGGACTCGACGGCGGCACCCCGACCCAGCGGGTCGGGACCGGTCAGCTGGCGGACCAGGGGCCACGAGCGCACGAGGTCGGCCGCACGGCGGGACAGGCTCACGGCAGGCGCCTCCGGGAACTCCGGGTGGTGGGGGCGCCGGCTGCGTGGAGTGAACCGACGTGCACACGGTCGCACCGGAGCAGGACCCCCGCAATCGCAGCTCGGTCATCCGTGTCGTCGGGTTTGGCGAGGCGTCGGATCACCCAACTTGCAGGGTCGCCGCGGGACACGACCTGCGCGGGATGGGAGGTCACGATGAGCCAGGACACGAGCAACCAGGCCGAGGACACCGAGGACCAGCAGGACCAGCACCAGCAGGACCCGGACGCCGGCCACGAGGGCGACGCCATCACGATCTCGCTCGGCAACGAGGAGATCGTGCTGCGCCAGCGCTACGAGCTGCTCAGCATCCTGAACGACATCGGGATCTTCCTGTTCTTCACCGTTGGCAGCGTCGCCTTCTACTGGCACGAGCTGTTCAACGTCGGGGTGACGCTGTTCGTCATCGGCAGCGTGCAACTCGGCTTCCGGCCGATCCTGCGGTTCTTCCGGCGCGTGCAGCTGCGCAGCCTCACCAAGGGCATGCCCGGCGAGGTCGCACGGGACTTCTGACGCCCCGGTGGGATCCGGGTCGTACCGGGTACGCCACCGGTGTCCGAGTTGAGCGAGCAGCCCGGAGGACGCACGACCCACCGTGGAGGCAGTCATGGCCACTGGAGAGACCGGATTCGACGACGTCACCTTCGACCTCGTCTCCGTGCAGTACCACGCCCTCAAGGCCGGACACGACTACGGCCAGTACGTCCGCGACGCCGAGAACGCGGGCCTGAACGAGGTCGCCGACTTCTTCCGCAACGTGATGAGCCAGGACTCGGAGCGGGCGCACCAGTGCCACCAGTACCTGGCGCAGCTCACGTCGAAGACCGGCAGCTGACGTGCCTCGTGAGCGATCTTTGGGCCCATACGCCCAAAGATCGCTCACGTGCGGGGTGGCGCAGGCGTTTCCCCCCGGCGTCGACGGGGGCAGGCTGACCGCATGAGCACCCAGGAGATCGACGTCGTCGTCCTCGGCGCCGGGCCGGTCGGCGAGAACGTCGCGGACCGCGTCGTCCGCGCCGGTCTGAGCGTCGCCGTCGTGGAGTCCGAGCGCGCCGGGGGTGAGTGCTCCTACTGGGCGTGCATCCCCAGCAAGGCGCTGCTGCGCCCCGTCGAGCTGCGCGCCGCGGCCGAGCGCATGCCCGGCGTGCGCCAGGTCGTCGGCGACCGCGTCGACGTCGACGCCGTCCTCGCCCGCCGCGACGAGTTCGTGCACCACTTCGACGACTCCTCCCAGGCGGACTGGTTGAACGGCACCGGCGCCCTGCTCCTGCGCGGTCGCGGACGACTCGCCGGCGACCGTCGCGTCGAGGTGGACCACCCCGACGGCAGCACCAGCACGTTCACGGCCACCCGCGCCGTCGTCGTCGCCACCGGCAGCGCGCCGGCCCTGCCCCCCGTCGAGGGCATCGACGACGTCGGCGCGTGGACCAACCGCGAGGCCACCGCGGCCCAGCGCGTCCCCGCATCCATGATCGTCCTCGGCGGCGGGGCGGTCGGCTGCGAGCTCGCCACGGCCTGGCAGCGCCTCGGCTCGTCGGTGACGCTGGTGCAGCACGGCGAGCGCCTGCTGCCCTCGATGGAGCCCTCGGCCGGCGAGCGCGTGCTCTCCTCGCTGCGCGACGACGGCGTCGACGTGCGGCTGGGCACCTCGATCCGCGCGGTGCGCCGCGACGGCTCGACCGTGCGCGCCACGCTCGACGACGGCGGCGAGGTCACCGCCGACGAGTTCGTCGTCGCCGCCGGCCGCCGCCCCGGCACCGCGGGGCTCGGCCTCGACACCGTCGGGCTGCGCGACGGCGACGTGCTGGCCGTCGACGACACGACGCTCGTGACCGGGGTCGACGGCGACTGGCTCTACGCCGTCGGCGACTGCACCGACCGCGCCAAGCTCACGCACATGGGCAAGTACCAGGCCCGCGCGTGCGCCGACGTGATCGTCGCGCGGTCCAAGGGCGAGACCACCGGGCTCGGCGAGCGCTACGCGAAGACCGCCACCACGGCCGAGCGCACCGCGGTGACCCAGGTGGTGTTCACCGACCCGCAGGTCGCGGCGGTGGGGCTCACCGAGCAGGCCGCCCGCGACGCCGGGCTCGACGTCGAGGCGGTCAGCTACGACATCGGCAGCACCGCAGGCGGCTCGCTGCAGGCCGACGGCTACTCGGGCCTCGCGACGATCGTCGTCGACCGCGAGCGCCGCGTGATCGTCGGCGCCACCCTCGTCGGCCAGGACGTCACCGACATGCTCCACGCGGCGACGGTGATGGTGGTCGGCGAGGTGACGCTCGAGCGGCTCTGGCACGCCGTCCCGTCGTTCCCGACGATGAGCGAGGTCTGGCTGCGCCTGCTGGAGGGTTACGGGCTGTAGAGCCCACGGTTGCGTCGGCGTCCCACTGGATAGCCCGCAGCCACCGGGTTGAGCGAGCAGCCCTCCTAGTGGCGGCCCGCCGACGTCGGCGCCGGCCGCCCGCCGACCTTTCCCGAAACGGCAAGGGAGCGCCCCATGAGTACGCGCAACACCGTCCTCCACGCCCTGCACGACGTCGGTCTCGCCGCCTGGTTCGGTGGCTCGCTGTTCGGCCTCGCGGGACTCAACGCCGCGGCCGAGGAGTCCGGCGACCGCCGGACCGCCGACCGCGTGTCCAGCATCGGCTGGGCCAAGTGGAGCCCCGTGAACTTCCTGGCCATCGGCGCGCACGTCGTCGGCGGCGCGGGCCTGCTCGCCGAGAACCGCAAGCGCCCGATCGCCCAGAAGGGCCACGCGGGCACCGTGAACGCCAAGCTCGCGCTGACGATCGCCGCGATCGCCGCGTCCGGCTACACCCGCCTCGTCGGCAAGAAGGTCGAGGACGCGGTGATCCACAACGCGAGCGGCGTCTCGTCGTCGACCACCTCGCCGGCGCCGTCGGGCACCGCCAAGCAGGGTGGCGACACCGGTCCGACCGAGGCCCTGCGCGAGGCCGACAAGCGCGTCGGCCAGACCGTCAGCTCCGTGGCCGAGTCGCTGCCGGCCGACGTCGCGAGCGCCAACCGCCAGCTGCACGCGCTGCAGTACGCGATCCCGGTGCTCACCGGCGCGATCGTCGTGCTCTCGGCGCAGGCCGCCGAGCAGCAGCGCCCGGGTGACCAGGTCCGCGGCATCGCCCGCCGCGCCGGCGAGGTCGTCAGCAACATCGCCTCCGCGGCGGCCTGACCTCCCGCACTCCCCCACCGGCCGGTACCGCCCCCCGCGGTGCCGGCCGGTGGTGCGTGCGGGGCTCGATCAGCCCGGGCGCACGACCGCCTTGATCGACTCGGGGTCGCGGCGCGCGGCGAGCAGCGCGTCCTCGGCGCCGTCGAGGTCGTGGTGCGAGGTCACCATCGCGTCGAGCCGCACGGCCCCGGACGCGGCCAGCGTGATCGCCGCGGGGTAGACGTGGGCGTAGCGGAACGTCCCCTTGAGCACCAGCTCCCGGGACTGCACGACGTCCAGCGGCAGCGTCAGCTGCGCGCCGGTACCGACGAGCACCACCGTCGCGGCGGGCGCGGTCGCGGCGATCGCGAGGTCGACCGCGGCCTGCACGCCCGTGCACTCCAGCACGACGTCGAAGGGACCGAGGTCGGTCCCGCCGTCGGCCGGGTCGACCACGGCGTCGGCGCCGAACTCCTGCGCCTTCTCGCGACGCCGCACCACCGGGTCGGACACCGTGACCCGCGCGGCGCCGCGCGCCTTCGCCACCTGCAGGCACAGCAGCCCGACGGGCCCGCCGCCGCTGACGAACACCCGCGTGCCCGGCCCGATGTCGGCCTTGCCCGCCGCGTGCACCGCGACGGCCAGCGGCTCGATCATCGCCGCGGCGTCGTCGGACAGCGTGTCGGGCACCGGGTGCGCGCGCCCCGCGGGCACCACGACGTACTGCGCGAACGACCCGTCGATCGGCGGCGTCGCGAAGAACGCGATCCACGGGCAGAGGTGGTAGCGCCCCCGCGCGCACTGCTCGCAGCGCCCGCAGTTGCGCTGCGGCTCGACGGCCACGCGCGTCCCGACGGCCGGCTCCTCGACGCCCTCGCCCACGGCGCTGACCACCCCCGAGGTCTCGTGCCCGAGCACCAGCGGGGCGTGCATGACGAAGCCGCCGATGCGCCCGTGGTCGTAGTAGTGGACGTCGGAGCCGCAGACGCTGACCGCCCGCACCTCGACCTGGACCTCGCCGGGCCCCGGCGTCGGCACCGGCCGGGTCTCGACGGTCATGCGTTCGGGCTCCTGGAGCACCGCCACCCGCTGCTGGTCGCTCATGGTGTCCCGTCCTACACGCTCGGACGGGGCTCAGTCGACGGCGGCGCGCACCCGCCGCGACGGCGTGAAGATCCGCAGGTCGAGCATTCCCGGCGGCTCGGCCACCCCCGGCCCGCCGGCGCGGACCCACGCGGCGAGCTCGTCCTCGGTCTCCGCGTCGAGGACCCCGAGCAGCCACACCGGCCGCGCCCCGGCGGCGCGACCCGCCGGTGACGGGGACACGACGACGACGTTCGAGTACGCGCACGCGTCGAGGCAGTCGCTGACGCGGACGCGCCCCGCCGCGCGGAACCGCTCGAGCTGGGCGCGGTGGTCGACGTCGGGGTGCTTGCTCGTGGTGCCACAGCAGCAGCCGCGGCACACGGTCAGGGTCGGGCCTGCGGGACGCGTGCTCATCGGGAGGCGACGCTACGGGGCGGGTCGCCTACCGTGGACGTGTCGGTCCGCTCACCGGTCCCGCCGTCGAGTCCGCCGTCGAGGAGGCCCCGTGACCACGATCTCGCCGGTCCCGGTCGTGGACGCCCTGCACGGCGCGCTGCCCGCGGGCCGCGTGATCGACGACCCCGACGTGCTGGCGAGCTACGCCCACGACGACGCCGAGTGGGCCCCGCCCGCGCTGCCCGCGGCCGTGGTGCGCCCGCGCACCGCCGAGGAGGTCCGCGACGTCGTGCGGGCCTGCCTCGCCCACGGCGCGCCGGTGGTCCCCCGCGGGGCGGGCACGGGCCTGTCGGGCGGGGCGAACGACACCGAGGGCTCGGTCGTGGTCTCCACCGAGCACATGACCGCGGTGCTGGAGATCGACGGCGCCGAGCAGCTCGCGGTCGTGCAGCCCGGGGTGGTCAACGACGACCTGCGCGCGGCCTGCGCCGAGCAGGGCCTCTGGTACCCGCCGGACCCGGCGAGCTCGCCCTGGTCGACGATCGGCGGCAACGTCGCCACCAACGCCGGCGGGGTGTGCTGCGTCAAGTACGGCGTCACCCGCGACTACGTGCTCGGGATGCAGGTGGTCAACGGGCTCGGCGAGCTGGTGCGGCTCGGGCGCCGCACCGCCAAGGGCGTCGCCGGGCTCGACCTCGCCGGGCTGATGGTGGGCTCGGAGGGCACGCTCGGTGTCATCACCGAGGTCACCGTGAAGCTGCGCCCCGCCCGCGCGCCGGAGCACACCGTCGCCGGCTACTTCGACTCCGTCGTCGACGCCGGGCGCGCCGTCGCGGCCATCACCGCCGCCGGGCTCACCCCGTCGGCGCTGGAGCTGGTCGACCGCACGTGCCTCGAGGCCGTCGACGCCTGGAAGAAGATGGGCCTGGCCGACGAGGGCGACGTGCTGCTGCTCGGGCGCTCCGACGCGCCGGGTGCCGCGGGCGAGGCCGAGGCGGCCGCGATGCTGGGCCACTTCGAGGCGGCCGACGCCCGGTTCGCCGCCCAGGCCGCCGACGCCGAGGAGGCCGACGCGCTGTTCGCCGCGCGCCGCCTGGCCTACCCCGCCCTCGAGCGCCTCGGGCCCGTGCTCACCGAGGACGTCTGCGTGCCCCGTGCCGCGGTGCCGGAGATGCTCGCCCGCATCCAGGAGATCGGGCGGCGGTGGGACACCACCATCGCCAACATCGCCCACGCCGGCGACGGCAACCTGCACCCGCTGCTCATCACCCCGGTCGGCGACGAGCCGGCGCGGGCCCGGGCCCAGTCGGCGTTCGAGGAGATCCTCGCCGACGCCCTCGCCCTCGGCGGCACGGTCACCGGCGAGCACGGCGTCGGGCTGCTCAAGCGCGACGGGCTCCGGCGCGAGCAGAGCCCCGAGGTGCTCGCGATGCAGCGCGCGGTCAAGGCCGCCCTCGACCCCCACGGGATCCTCAACCCCGGCAAGGTCCTCTGACCGTTTCCGGCCGATCACCGTCGGGAAGTCCGCGGCGTGACCGACGTCCCGGCCCCCGACTCGTACGACGACCACGGCGGCTCCGTCCGCCACGAGACCGGGGAGGACGCCGTCGGCCCCGACCGGCGCGGCGACCTCGACGAGGGCACCGTCGAGGCCCTCGGCAAGCTGTCCGAGGGCATGGAGTTCGTCGAGCGGGCGCGCGGGCACCTCTACGCGTTCCACCAGCTCTCGGGCACCGCCGACCTCACGATCGGCCAGGCCGCCGAGGCCTTCCGCGCGGCCGGGCACGACGAGCTCGCCGACGAGATCACCGACGAGCTCGTCGGGCGGAACCTCCTCGAAGGGCGCTGGAGCTTCCAGATCGTCGAGGAGTACGACGACACCTACTGGTCGGTGGTCCGCGACCACGAGCGCCGCGCCCGCGAGCAGCTCGCCGGCGGCCGCCGCCACGTGTTCGAGGCGGGCATGAAGGAGAACCGCCGCACCCACGGGCGGCGCCACCACGAGGCGCGCCCCGGCGACTGAGTGACGGGGTGCTATGGGGTGCGGCGGGGTGCTACGGGGTCCCGGTGGTCGTGCTCGTCGACGTCGTCCCGGGCGTGTCCGTCGTGCCCGATGTGTCCGCCGCCGCCGACCCCGGCGTGCTCTCGGCCCCCCGGCACGGCTGGCCCCACACGCCCCGCTCCGCGAGGCGTGCCCGGTCCTGGGCCGCCCGCACGGCCGGCATCGCCGCGGGCGGTGCGTCGGCGGCGTACGCGCGGGCGATGCC
>CADCTH010000034.1 GCA_902805495.1 uncultured Actinomycetospora sp. | reverse complement strand
TGCGCGCACGACTGGACGGTCTGTTCGACGCGAAGGTCTTCGTCATCTCCTTCGTGTCCAACGTCGTGGTCGCCGCGCTCATCGTGTTCCTCGGCGACCAGCTGGGCGTCGGGGCGCAGCTCTCGACCGCCGTGGTCGCGGCCCTCGACGCCGTCTTCGGTGCCGTGCGCGCGCGGCTGGACGGTCTGTTCGACGCCAAGGTGTTCGTCATCTCCTTCGTCTCCAATGTCGTCATCGCCGCCCTCATCGTCTTCCTCGGCGACCAGCTGGGCGTCGGGGCGCAGCTCTCGACCGGCGTGGTCGTCGTGCTGGGCATCCGCATCTTCGGCAACGCCGCGGCCATCCGCCGGCACGTGTTCCGCGCATGACCGGCGACGAGCACCGGGCCGACGGCGCCGCCGCCGACGCGGCCGCCGCGGCCGAGGCGCCCACGGCCGCCAAGGAGCCCGCCGCCACCGAGGAGCCCGCGGCCGCCGAAGAGCCGGTCGCCCCGCCGCCCCGCCGGCGCCGCGACCCGCTCGCCGCCGCGCTGATCGGCGTCCTCACGCTGCTGCTCGGGTTCGCCTTCGCCGTCCAGGTGCGCAGCACCGGCACCGACGAGGCCCTGGCCGGCGGCCGGGAGGAGGACCTCGTCCGGATCCTCGACGAGCTGAACACCTCCGAGCAGCGGCTGCGGAACCGCATCGCCGAGCAGCGCGCCCTCCTCGAGGAGCTCACCGGTTCCGACAGCCGGTCGGCGGCCGCGCTCGAGGAGGCCCGGGAGCGGGCAGAGGCCATCGGGATCCTCAACGGCACGGTCGCCGCCACCGGGCCCGGCCTGACCATGACCATCAGGGACCCGGCCGACGAGGTGCGCGTGGCCGACGTGCTCGACGCCATCCAGGAGCTGCGCGGCGCGGGAGCGGAGACGATGCAGATCGACGGCGTGCGCGTCGGCGTCTCCACGGCGGTGACCGGCGAGCCGGGAGCGCTGAGCGTCGACGGCCGCCCGATCGTCGCACCCTACGAGTTCGTCGTCATCGGCGACCCGCAGAACCTCCAGCCGGCCCTCAACATCCCGGGCGGGGTCGTCCAGCGGATCGCCAACCGGGGCGGTTCCGTCGACGTCGAGACCGCGGACGAGGTCACCGTGGACGCGTTGCGGCCCCTCGACGAGCCTCAATACGCTGCGCCGCAGACCGACGGCTGAACGCCGCCCCGCACACCCTCACCAGGAGACGACCTCGTGCCGACCGACGTGCCCGACGACCGCCGCTACACCGACCAGCACGAGTGGGCGCTGGCGCGCGGCGAGGACGGGTCGACCGTGGTGCGCGTCGGCATCACCGATCACGCCCAGGACGCCCTGGGCGACATCGTGTTCGTGCAGCTGCCCGAGGTCGGGGACGAGGTCGGCCCGGGCAACCCCATGGGCGAGGTGGAGTCAACCAAGTCGGTCTCGGACGTCTACGCCCCCGTCGCGGGCATCGTCGCGGCGGTGAACACCGGGCTGGCCGACGCTCCGGAGGTGATCAACGCCGACCCCTACGGCGAGGGCTGGCTGGTCGAGATCACCGTCGACGGCGCGGATCCGACGGGCGACCTGCTCGACTCCGCCGCCTACCGCGCGCTCGTCGACGCGAGCTGAACGCGGCGCGCGGCTGACCGGGGTCCTGCCGCCCGGCGCACCTAACTATGCTTCCGCGAGGGCGGGAGCCGGTGCACCACCGACCCACCCGGACGTCCGGTTGACCCTCGGGCCGACCTGCTGATTGCATGACCACGGCCCGCCGCGCCCGCGGCGGCCGACCCGCGGGGAACCGTCCGGTTCCCCGTCCGCCGGCCGCCCGCGGCCCCACCAGGGTCCGCGGCGAAGCCCTTCGCGACGGAGGAGACGCAACGTGCACTGCACTCGCTGTGGACACGAGAACCCCGAGGGCAGTCGCTTCTGCGCGCAGTGCGGTTCCGCGCTGACCCAGGAACGGACCGGTGAGTCCACCAGCGTCATCCCCAAGGTCGGTGGCGACGAGCTGACCACCGACACCGAGCTGCCCGAGGCCCCGGCCGACGCGCACGCCGGCGCGGTGGAGTCCCTGCCGGCCGGCTCGGCGCTGCTCGTGGTCAAGCGGGGCCCCAACGCCGGCAGCCGCTTCCTGCTCGACCAGGACGTCACGACCGCGGGCCGCCACCCCGACAGCGACATCTTCCTCGACGACGTCACCGTCAGCCGCCGGCACGTGGAGTTCCACCGCGAGGGCGGCGGCTTCTCGGTGCACGACGTGGGCAGCCTCAACGGCACCTACGTCAACCGGGAGCCGGTCGACGTCGCCACGCTGGCCGGCGGCGACGAGGTGCAGATCGGCAAGTTCCGTCTCGTCTACCTCACCGGTCCGCGGACCGGCGAGCCGGCCGCTCGCTAGTGACGGCGCTGGCGAGCGCACGCATGTGGGGGACGACCGGATGCCGGGCCCGGCCCAGAGCCGGCCAGCAGAGGACGTGACGGCGGTGCCCGAGCGCACGACCGCGCTCGGGGACGCCGCCGATCAGCGCACGCCCCGCCTGACCATCGGCGAGGTGCTGGCCGTTCTTCGCGACTACTTCCCCGACGTGACGATCAGCAAGATCCGCTACCTCGAGTCCGAGGACCTGGTCCACCCCCAGCGCACACCCTCGGGGTACCGGAAGTTCTCCCGGGCCGACGTGAGCCGGCTGCGCTACGTGCTGGCCGCCCAGCGCGACCACTATCTGCCGCTGCGCGTGAACAAGGAGCACCTCGAGGCCATCGACCGGGGCCTGGAGCCGCCGGCGCTCGGTGCCGGCGGGGGGCCCAAGGTGCCTCGGGCCCTGGTGGCCGCCGAGGGGCTGCCCGACGCCGACGCCTTCCTGCCGGACGTCAGCGAGATCCGGCTGTCCCGCGTCGAGCTGCTCTCCGCGGCCGGGTTGACTCCCGAGCAGCTCGACCAGCTGGAGCAGTACGGCCTCATCGCGCCGCGGCAGGGCGGCAGCCACTACGACGGTGACGCGCTGGTGGTCGCCAAGACCGTCGCGGAGATGTCCCGCTTCGGCATCGAGGCCCGGCACCTGCGGCCGTTCAAGGCGGCTGCCGACCGCGAGATCGGGCTCGTCGAGCAGGTGGTCATGCCGCTGGTGCGCCAGCGCAACCCGGAGGCACGGGCCCGCGCCGACGAGGTCACGCGCGAGCTGGCGGCGCTGTCGGTGAAGC
>CADCTH010000033.1 GCA_902805495.1 uncultured Actinomycetospora sp. | reverse complement strand
TCAGCCCCGCCGCCCGCGCGCCGGCGACGTTGCCCGGCATGTCGTCGAGGAACACGACGTCGGCGGGGTCGGGGTCGCCCAGCGCGGCGAGTGCGCGCGCGTACGCCGCCGGTGCGGGCTTCAGCACGCCGGCCGTCGAGAGGTCCACCAGGGGGTCGAAGAGCGAGAACAGCGGGTGGCGGGTCAGGTCGGCGTCCTTGTGGAAGGCGGCGAGGTCGTCGCCGAGGGCGGCGTCGAGCGCCCGCCCGCCGCGGCGTCGCGCAGCAGCGCCCGGGCCTGCGCGAACGCCGCGCCCGGGTCCTCGAGGTCGACCCACACCGTCGTCAGCCCCGCCGCCCGCGCGCCGGCGACGTTGCCCGGCATGTCGTCGAGGAACACGACGTCGGCGGGGTCGGGGTCGCCCAGCGCGGCGAGCGCGCGCGCGTACGCCCCCGGCTCGGGCTTGAGCACGCCGGCGGTCGAGAGGTCCACCAGGGGGTCGAGGAGCGAGAACAGCGGGTGGCGGGCCAGGTCGGCGCCCTCGTGGAAGGCGGCGAGGTCGTTGCTCAGCGCGGCGACCGTGCGCCCGCCCGCCGCGGCGTCGCGCATCAGCGCACGGGCCTCGGGACGGACGAGCCCGTCGACGCCGAGGGCGTCCTCGTCGTAGAGCAGGGCCATCAGCGCCGGGGGGTCGGTGCCGCCACCGGTGAGCGCGCCGAGGGCGGCGGCCCGCTCGGCCCAGTAACCGCGCTCGGAGAGACCCGCCCCGGCCAGGGCCATCTCCCACCGCGGGTCCGGCACCGGTCCGAGGCGACCGCGCCGGTCGGTCTCCCCTGCCAGCTCGGGGCGCCGCCGCCCCAGCAGCGCCATCATCTCGTGGCCCGAGCGCAGGACCACCCCGCCGATGTCCAGCAGCAGCACGGCATCCACGGCCGCGACCCTAGGCACCCCCCGCCCGGCGTACCCAGCGGTCCGTTCGGGGGCGCGCAACGTTCGCGTTGGCGGAACGTGTTGCTTGCATCACATGCTTGATCGGATGAACGGTGACCTCGCGCTCATCGTCGAGGAGGAACAGATGGCCAACGTGGTGCCGGTGGACGAGTTCGCCACGGGCGAGTGGTACCCGGGCTACGAGCCCGAGCACTTCTCGATGCCCTACATCGTCGACCCGGCCGGCCCCTTCAAGCCCGGGGACGAGCAGGGCTTCTGGTTCCTCGACTTCCACTGGTCGCGGGGCCTGACGCCGCTGGCGGCGACGCTGTGGAGCGGGGACGGGTACTGCTGGGGCACCCAGCACGCCGCGGAGGCGCTCCCCCTGCCGCCCGGGCGCGGGGTGTCCGCGCGCTTCGCGGGCACGCACCTCTACGGCTCCGCGCTGCCCGAGACCGACCCGCGCGAGATCGGCGCCCGCGCCAACCGCATCGCGACGAACCTCCCGCACTTCCTGCAGAACTACCGCTCGATCTGGGAGTCCGGCCGCGACGAGCTCGAGGCCACCTGGACCTACTTCCGCGGCGTCGACTTCGCCGGCACGCCCGACCTGACCGACCTCCTGGGCCAGGCCCGCCGCTACCACAAGCGCGCAATGGAGATCCACTTCGGTGTCATGTACCCGATGCTGGCCAACTTCCTGGGCTTCTACGGCGCCTGCGCCGACATGGGCATCGACCCCAACCAGATCGGCAAGTTCCTCCAGGGCGAGGACACCAAGATCATGGAGACCGACCGCGGTCTCTCCGACCTCGCGCAGAAGGCGCGGGTCGCCGGGCTCACGGACGTCTTCGAGACCCACGAGCCCCACGAGCTGCGTGCCGCGCTGGGCCGTCAGGGCGGCGCGGCCTCGCTGTGGCTCACCGAGTTCGACGACTTCCTGCAGGTCTACGGCTGGCGCGCCGAGGCGACGTGCGACGTCGGCGTCCCGAGCTGGATCGAGGACAACACGATCCCGCTGGGGCTGGTGAAGACGTTCCTCAAGAAGGACGACGCCCACGACTTCGTGGCGGCGGCCCGCAACGCGATGGCCGAGCGCGAGGAGGCCATCGAGGGCGCGCGCTCGGGCCTGACGCGGGAGGAGCAGGCCGTCTTCGACGCGGGCCTGCAGTCCAACCAGGAGGCGAACTTCCCCTGGTGGCAGGACGACCACAACTACTACATCGACCTCAAGGTCATGCTCCCGCTGCGGTGGGGCTGCCAGGAGCTGGCGGCGCGCGTGGACGCCGACCACAAGGACGACATGCTCTACCTGTTCTGGCCGGAGCTGGTGGACGTCGCCACCGGCCGCACGCCCTACCAGGGCGAGCTGAAGAGCCTGGTCGCCGAGCGCCGCCAGTACTTCGACCACTGGCACGCCAAGCGCGGCGAGATGCCCAAGGTGCTCGGGACGATCCCCGAGGCCGTCGAGGACCCGATCCTCATCGAGATCTTCGGCCTGAACCCCGGCTCGATCAAGGCCGTGCAGGACCCCGACGCGGCCAAGCAGACCGTGATGAAGGGCGTCGCCGCCGCCAAGGGCACCGCCCGCGGGATCGCCCGCGTCCTGCAGTCCTCCGACGAGATGCACCGCCTCGAGCCCGGGTCGATCCTCGTCTGCGAGTCGACGTCGCCGAGCTGGACGCCGGTCTTCGGCAAGATCGCCGGCGCCGCCTGCGACGGAGGCGGCATGCTCTCCCACGCGGCGATCGTGGGCCGCGAGTACGGCGTCCCGACCGTCACCGCGCTCGGCGTCGCCACGATCTCGATCGCCGACGGCGACGAGGTCGAGGTGGACGGCACCACCGGCACGGTCACGATCCTGACCAAGGCATCCACCACCACCGCGGACACCGCCGCCGACGCCCCTGCGGGTGTCGCCGGGTGACCGCCGCTCCGGAGGTACCCATGACCGTCGAGGACGTCGGGGAGCCCACCGTCCACAGCTGCGACGCCGTCGTCTGGATCGACGAGGTGGACCCGCAGCAGGCGATCGCGGCCGGCGGCTCGAAGATGGGACGCCTCGCCGAGCTGATGCAGTCCGGCGTGCAGGTCCCCCAGGGCTTCGCCGTCACCGTCGACGCCTACTCCCGGCACTGCCGGGAGTCGGGCCTCGACGAGCGCATCGACGCGGTGATCGACCGGCTCGGATCGTCACCGGACGACGCCGGGGTGGAGGAGGCGTCGGCGGCGATCCGGCAGATGTTCCGCGAGACCCCGGTGGGCGCCCACCTCACGGGGCGGCTCACCGAGGCCTACGAGGAGCTGTGCCTGCGGTGCGTCGACGTCAACGTGCCGGTGGCGGTGCGCTCGTCGGCCACCGGTGAGGACGCCGCCGACGCGTCGTTCGCCGGCATCTTCGACACCTACCTCGGGGTCTCGGGCATCGAGCGCGTGCTCGACGCCGTGCGCAACTGCTGGGGCTCGCTGTTCACCGCCCGCGCGCTGGCCTACCGGCTGCGCAAGGGCATCAGCCACCACGCGATGCCGATCGCCGTCGGGGTCATCGAGCTCATCCACGCCCGGGCGTCCGGGGTGGCCTTCTCGGTGCACCCGGTGACCGGCAAGTCCGACCGCATCGTCATCGAGACCAGCTGGGGCTGGGGCGAGGCGATCGTGCAGGGCCTCGTCGACCCCGACCACGTCGAGGTCGGCAAGTCCGACGGCCGTGTGCTCAAGTACGACGTCGCGCACAAGCGGATCGTCTCGGCGTTCGACTTCGCGGTCGGCGCGGTCACCGAGATCGACATGCCGGCCAAGCTCGCCGACCGGCAGGTGCTCGACCCCGAGCAGGTCGGGGCGATCGCGTCGGCGGTGACGGCGATCGAGGAGCACTACGGCCACCCGGTGGACGTGGAGTGGGTGATCAGCCGGCACCGGCGCCCGGGCGACCCGGTCTGCATCGTGCAGACCCGTCCGGTGACGGTGACCGCCGCGCCCGAGGAGGCGGCCCCGGCGGCCTACGACCCGGTGGCCCTGGCCCAGAAGTACCTGTTCTCCGGCCGGCCTATCCCGGGCCGGTAGACGTGTGACCCCCGACCGGCCGGGCGTGACGCCCGGGCGGCGGGGGAACACCCCGCTCCGTCGCGCACGACCGGGACGGAGGACACCATCAGTTCGTCGGCCGAGACCACCACCGGGACGACCCGCTCCGGCCTGCGCGGACCCGCGGCGGCCGCCGTCGTCGCGGCCGCGTTCCTCGTCACGATGCTCGGCGCGACGCTGCCGACACCGCTGTACCCGATCTACGAGAGGGAGCTCGGGTTCGGCGGGGTGATGGTCACGCTGGTCTTCGCGGCGTACGCGGTCGGCGTCACGGCGGCCCTGCTGCTGTTCGGGCGGCTCTCCGACCAGGTCGGCCGCCGCGCGGTGCTGCTCCCCGGCCTCGTGCTCGCCGCGGTCTCCAGCGCCGTGTTCCTGATCCCGGACAGCATCGCGGCGTTGTTCGTGGGCCGCGTGCTCTCCGGCCTCTCCGCCGGCATCTTCACGGGGACGGCCACCGCGGCCCTGGTCGACATGGCCCCAATGGGCCGCCAGAACCGCTACAGCCTGCTCGGCGCCTCGGTGAACATGCTCGGGCTGGGCCTGGGGCCGGTGGTCGCCGGGGCGCTCGCGGAGTACGCGCCCGCGCCGCTGGACCTGCCCTACCTCGTGCACATCGGGATGGTGCTCGTCGCCGGCGTGGCCGTCTGGATGATCGCCGAGCCCATCGACGTCCCCGAGGGCCCGGTGAGCTGGCGCCCGCAGACCGTCTCGGTGCCGCCCGAGGTCCGCGGGGTGTTCGTCCGCGCCGCCATCGCCGGGTTCTCGGGGTTCGCCGTGCTCGGGCTCTTCACCGCGGTCTCCCCCGCCTTCCTCACCCAGGTGCTCGGGGTGCCGGACCACTTCGTCACCGGCCTCGTCGTCTTCACCCTGCTCGGGGCGTCGACGGTCGGGCAGGTGGCGTCGTCGCGGGTCGGCCTCCGCCCGGCCCTGCTCGTCGGCTGCGCCGCCCTCGTGGTCGGCGTCCTCGTCGTCGGTGCGGGCCTCACGCTCGCGACGCTGTGGGTGCTCGTCGCCGGGGCCGCGATCGCCGGCGTCGGGCAGGGCATGAGCTTCCGTGCCGGGCTCGGCGCCGTGAACGCCGGCAGCCCGCCCGAGCGGCGCAGCGAGGTGGCGTCGAGCTTCTTCCTCGTCCTCTACGTCGGCATCTCGCTGCCGGTGATCGGCGAGGGCGTCGCGTCGGCGGCGTTCGGTCTGGTCACCGCGGGCGTCGTCTTCGCCGGGATCGTCGCGCTCCTGGCCCTGGTCGCCTTCGTCAGCCTGCTGCGGCAGCGCCCAGTCGCCGCGTGATCACGTCGGCGGTGTCGGTGACGAGGCTCGTGTAGCGGCGCAGGGTCGCCGCGGCCGCCCGGTCGACCGGCACCGCGACGCTCACGGCGGCCACCGCCTCGCGGGCGCCGTCGCGCACCAGCGCGCCGACCGACACCACGCCCAGCCGGCTCTCCTCGCGGTTGTCGGCCCAGCCGCGCTCGGCGATCTCGCGCAGGCGCCGGCGCAGCGTCGCCGGGTCGGCGATCGAGTGCGGGGTCGGGCGCTCCGGGGTCCAGGACGCCAGCCGGGCGTCGAGCTCCTCGGGCGACAGCGCGGCGAGCAGCACCTTGCCGGTGCTCGTCGTCGTGGCCGGCAGCCGCATCCCGACGCGGGCGAAGATCCGCAGGGTGTGCGGGCTCTCCAGGCGCTCGACGTACACGGAGTCGAGGCCGTCGAGCACCGCGAGCTGCACGGTCTCGCCCGTGGCGTGGCGCAGGCCGGCCATCGCGGGCATCGCCGCCTCGTGCAGCCCGACGTGCGGCGCGACGCTGGCGCCGAGCTCGTGCACCGCGAGCCCCAGCCGGTAGGTCCCCGCAGGCCCGCGCTCGAGCAGGCGCTCGTCGGCGAGCGTGGCCAGCAGCCGGTGCACGGTGCTCGTGCCCAGCCCCAGCCGGCGGGCCAGCTCGGCCACGCCCAGCTCGCGGTCGGCGATCGAGAACTCCTTGAGCAGGCGCGCGGCGTTGCGCACCGAGCCCAGCTCCCAGCTCGGCCGTCCCGCCATGCGGGACACGCTAGCCCGGACGTCCGGGCACGTCACCGCACCGACGCCAGCTCCCGCCGCACCGCCAGCGAGAGGCCCGCCGCCACGACGCAGAGCGCCCCCGCCGACCACCACGCCCCGTCGTACGTGCCGGTGACGTCCCGGATCAGGCCCGCGCCGACCGCGGCGATCGCCGAGCCGATCTGGTGGGCGGCGAACACCCAGCCGAAGACGATGGGCGCGGGCGACCCGAAGCGCTCGCGGCACAGGGCCACGGTCGGCGGCACCGTGGCGACCCAGTCGAGGCCGTAGAAGATGATGAACGCCCACAGTGGCGGCGCCGCGGTCGGCGCGAGCAGGAACGGCAGGAAGGCCAGGGACGCGCCGCGCAGCAGGTAGTAGGCGGCGAGCAGCTTGCGCGGGTCGATCCGGTCGGTGAAGTAGCCGGAGGCGACGGTGCCGAGGACGTCGAACACCCCGACCACGGCGAGCAGCCCGGCGGCGGTGGTGGCGGGCATGCCGTGCTCGTGGGCGGCGGGCACGAAGTGGGTGTTGAGCAGGCCGACCGTCGTCGCCCCGCAGATCGCGAAGCCGCCGGCGAGCAGCCAGAACGTGCCGGTGCGGGCCGCGTCGCGCAGCACGGTGAGGGTGCGGCGGAAGGCGCCGCCGGCGACGACCTCCTCGGGCGGCGCCTCCCCCGGGGCCGGAGTCGTCGCAGCGCCGTAGGCGACGGTGCCGACGTCGGAGGGCCGGTCCCGCAGGAACAGCAGCACCAGGGGCACCACGAGCAGCGCGCCCACGGCGATGAGCAGCGACGCCCCCCGCCAGCCCACCGAGCCCGCGAGCGAGGCCATCAGGGGGAGGAACACCAGCCCGCCGGCGGCCTGCGCGGCGGTGAGCACGCCGGAGACGAGCCCGCGCCGGCGCACGAACCACCGGCCGGTGACGACGGCGACGAACGCCAGCGCCATCGACCCCGTGCCCACCCCGATGAGCACGCCCCAGAGCAGGACCAGCTGCCAGACCTCGCTCATGAACACGGTCAGGCCGCTGCCCGCAGCGACGAGCACCAGGGCGATGGAGACGACCCGGCGCATCCCGAAGCGCTCCATCAGCGCCGCGGCGAAGGGCGACACGACGCCGTAGAGCAGGAGGTTCAGCGACACCGCCGACGAGATCGTCGCCGTCGACCAGCCGAACTCGGCGTGCAGCGGGTCGATGAACACCCCGGGCGCCGAGCGGAACCCCGAGGCCCCGAGGAGGGTCACGAACGCCGTCGCGGCCACCGCCCACGGCCAGGCGGAGGCGCGGCGGCGGGTCGGGCTCACCGGCACGATCTCGGTCACGAGGGACGATCATGCGGCGTCGGGCCCACGCGGACCAGTGGCCCGAACGCCACCTCGTGCAAGAATCCGGCCATGGCGCCTCCCCATGGCCCGGCTCCGGCAGGCTCCGCGTCCGGCCGGCCCCACGTCGTCGCCGTCCTCGCCCTGCCCGAGGTCATCGGCTTCGACCTGCAGATCCCGCCCCAGGTCTTCGGCTCCGCCGAGGCCGACGGACGACCGCTCTACGACGTGCGCGTCTGCGGCTTCGACGAGCGCGTGCCGACGACGGCCGGCTTCTCGCTCCTGCTCGAGCACGGCCCGGAGACCCTGGCCGTCGCGCACACCGTGATCGTCCCGGGCACCCGCTTCGCGCCCGCCCGCCGCGAGGGCGTCCTGCCGGCGGACGTGCAGGCGGCGCTGGACGCCGTCCCGGCGCCCGCGCGGTGGCTCTCGATCTGCACCGGGGCGTTCGTGCTCGCCGCCGCCGGGCGCCTCGCCGGTCGCCGGGCCACCACCCACTGGGCCCACGCCGACGAACTGCGCCGCCTGCACCCGGACCTCGAGGTCGACGAGTCCGTGCTCTTCGTCGACGACGGCGACGTCGCCACCTCCGCGGGCCTCGCCGCCGGCCTGGACCTCTGCCTGCACGTGCTGCGCCGCGACCACGGCGCCGAGGTGGCCAACGCCGTCGCGCGCCACCTCGTCGTGGCGCCGTGGCGCGACGGCGGGCAGGCGCAGTTCATCGACCGTCCCCTGCCGGCCGACCGCGAGGGCTCCACGAGCGCGGTGCGGGCGTGGGCGCTGGAGCACCTCGACGCCGACCTCGACGTCGCCGGCCTCGCGGCCCGGGCGGCGATGAGCGTGCGGACCTTCACCCGGCGCTTCCGCGCGGAGACGGGCACCTCGCCCCACGCGTGGCTCGTCGCCCAGCGCGTCGCCCGCGCGCGCCGCCTGCTCGAGGGCAGCGACCTGCCCGTCGACCGGGTGGCCGCGGCCGCCGGCCTCGGCACCGCCGCGTCCCTGCGGGCCCACCTCGCCGAGGACGTCGGCCTGTCCCCGCTGGCCTACCGGCGGCGGTTCCGGCGCGCGGGCGCCTGAGCCGCCGTACACCCCTGTACGGTGCCCTCTCCGTACAGTACTGTACGGCCGCATGGCGGCGGAGAAACGGCAGCTCACGGCCCACGACTGGGCGTCGGCGGCGCTCGCGGCCCTGGGCCGGGGTGGCGCGGCGGCGGTGGCCGTCGAGCCCCTGGCCAAGGTCCTGGGCGCCACGCGCGGCAGCTTCTACTGGCACTTCTCGTCGCGCGGCGACCTGGTGCGCGCGGCGCTCGCGCTGTGGGAGCGGCGCGAGACCGAGGACGTCATCGCGTGGGTGGAGGCCGTCGAGGGGCCCCGCGAGCGTCTCCGGACGCTGCTGCTGGGCGCCCTGCAGAAGACCTCGGGGCCCGCGGCCGACGTCGAGCTCGCCCTGCAGGCCAGCGTGGACGACGCGGACGTCGCCGAGGCGCTGGAGCGGGTCACCGTACGGCGCCTCGACTACCTCGCCGCCCAGTTCGCCGCGCTGGGCCACGACACCGACGCCGCCCGCGAGCGCGCGGTCATGGCCTACAGCGCCTTCCTCGGCCACGCCCAGCTCGTGCACGCGACGCCGTCGCTCGCGCCGTCGGGGAGCGGGCTGGCCGGGTACGCCGACCGCTGGATCGCCCTGCTGGTCGAGGACGCGCCCGTGCCGGCCGTGGGCGGTGCCCGGTGAGTGCGGTGGGCCGCGCGCTGCAGGTCGTCGCCGTCGGCCACGCCGTGATCGGTGTCCAGCAGTACCGCGACGTCCTCGCCGACGCGACGCGCGACGTGCGGGAACGGGGCCCCGGCGCCGTCGTGGGCGCCGTCGGGGACCGGGGCGACCGCGCGACCGCGTTCTGGTTCCTCCTCGCCGCGCCCGCCCTGTGGACCGTCGGGCGCACCGTGACGCCGGGCGACCGTGGCGCGGGCGCCGTCCTGACGGCCCTCGGCGTCGCCGGCAGCGTCCTCATGCCGACCAGCGGGTTCCCGGTCATCGCCGGCCTCGGCGCCTGGGCGGCGCTCGGCCGGCCGCCCGCGAACCGGCGGTCGCACGAGGAGGTGACCGAGCACGTCGGCGTCACCGGCGCGCCCGCCGGGGTGCGCGAGCGCAGCTCACTGGACGCCCCCGCCTACCTGGACCACTACGTGATCCCCGTCGACCCGGGCCCCTGGACGCCCGAGCAGTGGGCGCGGGCGATGTTCGAGGACGTCGGGGGCGCCCGCGCGCAAGCGATCTGGCGGGCGCTGATGCTGCGGATCGACCCCCAGCCCTCTCCGGACCGCGTGGCCGGGTGGCGCATCGACGCCGCCGGCGACGACTGGATCCGCCTCCACGCGCAGACCTGGTGGGGCCGCGCCCAGCTGATCGTGCACCACGGCGACGGCCACCTCGCGCTGACGACGGTCATGGCCTACGACCACGCGGCCGCCCCCGCGATCTGGGGCGCCACGTCGGCGGTGCACCGCCGGGTGGTGCCCGGGCTGCTGCTGGGGACGCGGCGGACCCTGGAGCGCCGGCGCGTGTGAGGCGCATCCCGCGGAGCGGGACGCAGCCCTTCTCCCGTCCCGGGCGGCTCCCTAGCGTCGGGGTCACCGCCACATCCCGGGAGGGCACCTGTGCTGACCGCCGAGCAGAACGAGGAACTCACCGCCGTCGAGGCCGGCACGCCGATGGGCGAGGTGCTGCGCCGCTACTGGTACCCGGTCGCGTTCACCCGCGAGCTCGAGGAGTTCCCCGTCAAGCGCGTCGAGCTGCTCGGCGACTTCTTCGCGCTGTGGCGCTCGCCGTCGGGGAAGTACGGGATCATCCCGGAGCCCTGCCCCCACCGGAAGGCGTCGATGGCGTACGGCGTCGTCGAGGGCGACGGGCTGCGCTGCCCGTACCACGGGTGGAAGTTCGACACCGACGGCGCGTGCACCGACCAGCCGGCGGAGAAGGACAACACCAACTTCCAGGAGCGCGTGCGCGCCACCGCGGGCCGTGTCGAGGAGCTCGGCGGGCTGGTGTGGGCCTACGTCGGGCCCGACCCCGCCCCGCTGCTGCCCCGCTTCGACGTCTACGTCATGGACGGGTTCCGCGACATCGGCTGGGCCGACATCCCCTGCAACTACGTGCAGGTCATGGAGAACGCCGTCGACCCGCACCACGTCGAGCACCTGCACGGGCGCTACTTCGAGTTCATCGGCCGGCACGAGGGCTTCGAGGCCCCGGCGTCGTTCGGCAAGAAGCACCAGCGCATCGGGTTCGACGCCTTCGCGTGGGGCATCATCAAGCGCCGCGTGCTCGCCGGGGCGTCGGAGGACAACGACGATTGGAAGGTCGGGCACCCGCTGGTCTTCCCGTACAACATGCGCGTCGGGGGCGGCGGCATCCACCAGATGCAGATCCGGGTGCCGATCAACCGCACCACCACGCGGTTCATGCTCTACACCGTCCACGCGCCCGAGGGCTACGCGCCGGTGGCGCAGCAGGCGATCCCCGACTACGAGATCCCGGTGTTCGACGGGCGCGGCAACCACGTCGTCGACTACGTCGAGGGCCAGGACATCATGGCCTGGGTGACGCAGGGACCGATCACCGACCGCACCACCGAGCACCTGGGGCGCTCGGACATCGGCGTGGCGCTGCTGCGCAAGATGTTCCGGCAGGCGATGCAGGCCGTCGCGAAGGGCGAGGACCCGCTGGGCACCATCCGCGAGCCCCACGAGCGCATCGACCTGCCCTGCGAGAAGGACAAGTTCCACGCGGGCGCCGCCGAGTTCGCGCTCGACTTCTGCGCCATGGGCTCGACGCGCTACTCCCCCGCGCTCGAGACCATCCGCTCGGTCCACATCTCCGCGGCCGACCGGGTCGCCGCGGACAAGGACGCGGGACGCCCGTCGTTCACCCCCGAGGGCGGCATCGGCACCGCCACCCTCGCGCCCGGCACCGACGCGCAGGTGGACTCGGGGCTGATCCCCCGGTGACCGCTCCCGGTGCCACACCGCCCGACGGCTCTCCCGGCGCCCGCATCGACCGCCGGTTCGCCGGTGACGTCGAGGCCCACCGGCGCGACGCCCCGCGCTTCTGCCCGGCGTGCGCGCGGGACCTGGGGCTCGCCAACGAGTTCTGGGAGGGCGACCAGCGCCGCTTCTACTGCTGGTGCGCCTCGTGCGAATGGACCGGCGAGGTGACCACGACGGGCGGCACCGCCCTCGGCCACGAGCCCGGCGACTAGTCGCGGTGGCGACCACGGTCACTGGTCGACGGTGACGTTCCAGCTGGTCAGCGTGCCGCGGTCGATGGCGATGTCGTCGACGACCTCGAGCGTCCAGGGCCCGGAGGTCGACT
>CADCTH010000032.1 GCA_902805495.1 uncultured Actinomycetospora sp. | reverse complement strand
GCGAGCTGGTGCACAAGCGTCGCCGAGACCTCGTCGAGCTCGTGCGCGTCGTCGACCAGCAGGACGCTGCGTGACCCGTCCCGGCGCAGCGCGGCCCCGACCCGCGCCAGTGCGGAGACGTCGCCGCCCGGGACCGCGTCGCCCAGCCATGGGGCGAACGCGCCCAGCGGGAGGTCGCGGGACGACGCGGACGCCGTCGCGACGGCGGTGGTCCCGTCGGGGGAGGAACGGGCGAGGAGCTCACGGGCGAGGCGGCTCTTGCCCACCCCCGCGACCCCGGCCACGACCACCGCGCCGTCGCGGTCGAGCGCCTCCTCGACGGCCCGCAGCTCGGCGTCGCGGCCGGTGAACGGCCAGGTCCGCCCGGGCGCGGGACTCGCGGGTGGGGACACCACGGTCCTCCGGGGACGGGACGAACGGGGTCAGGAGTCTGCCGCAGCACGCCCGAACGGGTGAACCCAGGGTGTGCTCAACGGCCCAACCGTTGCTCCAGCGCCTGCACCGTGGACCGCGCGCCGTCGGCGTGCAGGGCGTCGAGGTGGGCGCGGTAGGCCGTCGTGAAGCGCTCGTCGTCGACGAGGTCCCCGAACAGGTCCCGGTCGGCGAGGAACGCCAGGGGCTCGTCCGGGTAGCGGCGCGCCGCCGCGATCCGGTCCTCGGCCCGGCCGGTGTCGACGACCTCGATCGCCTCGCCGGACTCGTCGACGCCCTCGGCGTAGCGGGCCCACGCCGCGACGACCAGCGCCGACCGCTCGATCTCGCCGCCGTTCTCGAGGTTGATCCGGATCACCGGCACGAGCCAGGTGGGGATGCGGTCGGAGCTCTCGGCGGCCAGGCGGGCCAGGGTGTCGCGGATCTCGGGGTTGGCGAACCGCTCGATCAGCGTGGCCTTGTAGTCGTCGAGGTCCACGCCGGGCACGGGCGCGAGCGTCGGCGTGCCCTCGCGGTCCATGTAGGCGCGGGTGAAGCCGGCAAACAGCTCGTCGCCCGCGACCTCGTGGGCGTAGCGGTAGCCGGCGAGGTAGCCGAGGTAGGCGATCGCCTGGTGGCTCGCGTTGAGCAGGCGCAGCTTCATGAGCTCGTAGGGCTCGACGTCGTCGACCACCTGGACCCCGACGTCCTCGAACGGCGGGCGGCCGGCGGCGAACCGGTCCTCGAGGACCCACTGCGTGAACGGCTCGCAGACCACCGGCCAGGCGTCCTCGATGCCCGTGCTGTCCCGCAGCTCGGCGCGGTCCTCGTCCGTCGTGCGCGGCGTGATCCGGTCGACCATCGAGTTCGGGAACGGGACCTCGGCGGCGATCCAGTCGCCGAGCTCGGGGTCCTTCCGACGGGCGTAGGCCGTGATCATGGCCTGGGCGACGTGGCCGTTGCCCTGGATGTTGTCGCAGGACATGACCGTGAACGGCCCGGTGCCCTCCACGCGGCGGCGGCGCAGCGCCTCGACGACGTAGCCGAACGTCGTCTGCGGGGCGGCGCCCTCGGCGGCGTCGATGTCGGCGCGGATCGCCGGGTCGCGGTCGTCGAACTCTCCCGTGCTGGCGTTCTTGTGGTAGCCGCCCTCGGTCACGGTGAGGCTGACGATCCGGGTGGCGGGGTCGGTCATCCGCTCGAGGACCGCCTCCGGGTCGTCCGGGGCGTAGAGGTAGTCGACGATCGAGCCGATCACCCGCGCGTCGCGCGACCCGTCGGCGTGCTTGAGCACGAGCGTGTAGAGGTCGTCCTGCGCCTCGGTGACCTCGGCCATCCGGCGGTCGGCCTCGAGCACGCCGACCCCGCAGATGCCCCAGTCCAGCGCCTGCCCCTGCTCCATGAGCCGGTCGAGGTACATGGCCTGGTGGGCGCGGTGGAAGCCGCCGACCCCGAAGTGGACGATCCCGACCGACACGGCGGACCGGTCGTAGGACGGGGAGGGGACGTCGATCTCGCCGAGGGCGGCCTGCGTCAGCGGAGTGGCCATGGTCCGGAGGGTAGGAGCCCTGATCACCGGCGTCAGCCCGCAGGCGGCCCAGGCGACCATCCGCCGGGTGTGCGAGGACCTGCCCGACCTGCTCGGCGAGCTGACCCTGCTGGTCACCCGCGGCCCGGAGGGGTCGCCGGACGGGGCCGGGCCGTGAGGTATCGTTTCCGTCGTCGCGCTCGCGAGCGCGGCGGTTCGGGACGTGGCGCAGCTTGGTAGCGCACTTGACTGGGGGTCAAGGGGTCGCAGGTTCAAATCCTGTCGTCCCGACGGAGCACCAGAACCCCGTTGACCAGGGTAAGAGCCCAGGTCAGCGGGGTTCTCGTCGTTCGCGGCGTGGATCCGGCGCAGCGCCGCCTATGCGGGTTGTGAGCACGACGCGTTGGATCAGTGCGCTCCTTTCGCTGAGCACAGCCCGCTCGTCACGAACGTCCGAGAGCCGGCAGCCCCGTCTCCGTGACGTGCCGCAGGGCCTCGAGCCCCGCGGCGATCGTGGGTTGGTCCTGTGAACCCGCACGGACTGCGGCGATGACGCGGCGCGTCGGCACCGGGTCGGTCGTGATCGGGATGCGCCGGGTGTCGTGGTGCGCGGGGAGGTCGGCGAGGCGTGGGACCAGGGCGACCCCGAAGCCGCGTGCCACGAGCGCGGCGCCGGTGTCCCACTCGTCGGCGTAGTGGGCGATGTCCGGGGCGAAGCCGGCGGCGGTGCACGCGAGCGTGACGAGCTGGTGGTAGGCGCGTCCGACGTTGCCGCAGATCCAGGGGTCACCGGCGAGGTCGCGGAGGGCGACGGCGCCGGTACGGCCGACCAGGGGGTGGTCCGGGCCGACGAGGATGTCGAGGGGTTCGTCGAAGAGCGATTGCTGTTCGAAGGCGGCGTCGGACGCCGGCGGGATGCTCGGCGTCGCAACGATCACGGCGATGTCGGCGTCGTCGGCAGCCAGGAGGTCGAACGATCGCGCGGGCTCGCTCTCGCGCAGGAACACTCGCAGCGCGGGGTGCTCGGTGCGGAGGTGCTCGAGGGCGCGGGGGACCACCGTCGCGGCGGCCGAGGAGAACGCCGCGAAGCGCAACGTCCCGCCCACGGCGCCGGCGCGGTCGGCGGCGAGGTCGGCGCGCGCCTGTTCCCACGCGGCGGTGAGGGTCTCGGTGTGTCCGAGCAGCGTGTGCGCGGCGGGAGTGAGCCGCACGCCGCGGCCGACCGGCTCGAGCAGGGCGACGTCGAGCTCGCGGGCGAGGGCCTGCATCTGGTGCGAGACCGCCGACGGCGTCAAGCGGCAGACCTCCGCGGCGGCGGTGACGGTGCCGTGTCGAGCGATCGCCTGGAGCACTCGCAGCCGCCGGTCGATCATGTACTCAGCGTACAAGATCATAGGTTCGACGTTTCGATGGACGCGGAAGAACATCGGCGCTGACACTGCAGGAGCACCCACCCGGGCCACCAACGTTCTGGGGGTGCACCCATCCACCGGCCCCGGCCACCCGGCCGATGAGGAGTCAGTGATGGCGGTGTACCGCGCGACCGTCGCCGGCCCTGGCGGGCGGCGCCGAGCGCGGTGCCGACGTCGTCGCCAGGCGCCTCTCGCACCTCCGGCTGCCTGAACGCCGCCTCGACCTGCCTCGACCACTCCGGTGCCGGCCGATCGAGCCCGCGCCGCACCAGCCACCCATCTCGAGAGGAGCCCGACAGCCATGACGAGCGACACCACGAGCGCAGCCGTCGATCCGTACGCCGCGCTGCCGGCGCGTCCCGTCGATCCGGCGCTCTTCACGCAGGAGAGCACCTACCGGGCCACCCGCCTGCCGGTCGAGCTGGCGTCGACGTTGCTGCCCGACGCCTACACCTCGCCGGAGTTCTTCGCCCTCGAGCAGGACCGGCTGTTCACGACGAGCTGGGTCGCCGTCGGCATCACGAGCGACGTCGACCGTCCGGGCGCGTGCATCGTCGTCGAGGTCGCGGGGCGGTCGATCTTCGTGACCCGCAACCGGCACGGCGTGCTGCGCGCGTTCCACAACCTGTGCCGGCACCGCGCGACGAAGCTGCTCGACGCCGACGCCCGCGACGTCGGCAAGCGCGGCCGCATCCGCTGCCCGTACCACTCGTGGACCTACGACACCGACGGCACGTGCCTCGGGACGCCGCTGTTCGAGGGCTCCGACGTTCCCGCCGGTCAGGAGCCGATCTTCGACACCTCGGTGGCGAAGGGCTTCGACCGCGCCGACTACGGCCTGCTCGACGTCGCCGTCGAGTCCTGGGGTCTGTTCATCTTCGTCAACCTCTCGCCGGAGCCCGCGCCCCTGGCGACCCAGCTCGGCGATCTGCCCGAGCGCTTCGCCGACTACCGGCTCGACGAATGGGTCACGCAGCGGACCAGCACCTACGACGTCGCCGCGAACTACAAGCTCATCGGCGAGAACTTCACGGAGTACTACCACCTGCCCTGGGTGCACCCGGAACTCAACCAGGTCTCCAGGTTCTCCGACCACTACCGGTGGCAGGGCCCCGGCATGTACACGGGCATGTGCACCACCCCGGTGTCGCGCAACACCGACGCGGGCGGCTTGGACGGGCTCAAGCCCCTGAGCACCCTGGGCCCGCAGGACGCCGACAGCGGGCGGTTCGTGTGGCTGTTCCCCGGCACCGCCCTGGTCGTGCTGCCCAACCACGCGTTCGTGCTGTTCAACCGCCCGGTCGCACCGAACCGCACCGTCGAGACCGCCGTGCTGCTCGCCCACCCGGAGTCGCTCGACGACCCGGGCGCGGAAGACGGGATCGAGGGGCTCGCGAAGTTCTGGGACCTGGTCAACCGCCAGGACCTCGAGATCGTCGAGCGCGTCCAGGAGGGCCTGGAGAACCCGGCGTACCGGGGCGGGCGGATGTGCTTCCGCTTCGAGGAGCCGCTGCACCGCTTCCAGAACATGGTGATCGACAAGATGGTCGGGGTGGACCGGGTGCCCGGGGGTGACGAGGACACCATGACGCGGATGTTCCCGGACCCGTGACCGCCACCCTGGCCCACGGTGCGGCCGCCGAGCACCGCATCGGCGGGCAACGGGTCCCGTCCCGGCACGAGCCCATTCCCGTCGAGGACCCGTCCACGGCGACGACCGTCGCGCACGTGGCGCGCGGTGACGCGCGGGACGTCGACCGAGCGGTGTCCGCGGCCCGGGCCGCCGCACGCCGGACCCGGTCGACGACACCCGCCGAACGCGGGCGTCTGCTGCGGTCCCTCGCGGCGGCGCTCCGCGCCGATCTCGAGGGGTTCGCGCGGCTCGAGACCCTCGACACCGGCAAGCCGCTCTCGCTCGCCCGCTCGGAGATCGCCGGGTGCGTCGCCTACCTCGACTACTACGCGGGTGCGGCCGACAAGCTCCACGGCGAGACGATCCCGCTCGGACCGGGGTCGCTGGCGTACACGGTGCGCGAGCCGGTCGGAGTGACCGCGCACATCGTGCCGTGGAACGCGCCGCTGTCGATGCTGTGCCGCAGCGTCGCCCGGCCCTGGCCGCCGGGAACACCACGGTGGTCAAGCCCGCGGAGCAGACACCGCTCACGGCGCTGCGCTTCGCCGACCTCGTCCAGGGGCTCGGCTACCCGCCGGGGACGGTCAACGTCGTCACCGGTCTCGGGGCCGAGGCCGGCGCCGCGCTCGCCGCCCACCCGGGCATCGGGTCGCTGACCTTACCGGCTCGGTCGCCAGCGGCCGGGCGGTGCTGCGGGCCGCGGCCGAGCACGTCACCCCGGTGATCACCGAGCTGGGCGGGAAGTCCCCGCAGATCGTCTTCGCCGACGCCGACCTCGACGACGTCGCCCGGCAGGTCGTCACCGGGTTCACCGCCAACAGCGGCCAGTACTGCGACGCCGGCTCCCGCCTGCTCGTCGACCGCGCGGTGCAGGACCAGCTCGTCGAGCGCATCGTCGACCGGCTCGCGACGCTCACCCTCGGTGCCGGGGTCGACGACCCGGACCTGGGCCCGATGGTGTCGGCGGAGCACCAGCGCCGCGTCAGCGAGTACATCGCGCTGGGCCGGCGCGAGGGCGCCACGGACGTGGCTCGATCGTCCGCCGTGCCCACCACCGGCCACTTCGTCGCCCCCGCGGTCTTCACGGGCGTCTCCCAGGAGATGCGGATCGCCCAGGAGGAGATCTTCGGGCCGGTCCTCGCCGTGACGGCGTTCGACGACGAGGACCACGCCGTCGCGCTCGCGAACGGCACCGACTACGGCCTCGGCATCGGCATCCACACCCGCGACCTCGACCGGGCGCTGCGCGTGGCCGACCGCGTCGACGCCGGCTACGTGATGATCAACGAGTACTTCGGCGGCAGCGTCGCCGTCCCCTTCGGCGGCACCAAGCTCAGCGGCACCGGCCGCGAACGCGGCCTCGTCGCCCTCGACAGCTACCTACGGGACAAGACCGTCGTCGCCCGCGTCCACCCGTCCGTGTCCCCGGAAGGATCCCTGTGAGCACGAGTCCCCCGACCTCCGCCGAGGTCGTCGTCGTCGGCGGCGGCCTCGAGGGCGGCGCCGCCGCCTGGGCCCTCACGCAGCGCGGCATCACCGACGTCACCATCGTCGAGCGCGACACCGTCGGCTCCGGCGGCACCGGCAAGTCGTCCGGGGTCGTGCGCTGCCACTACGGCGTCTCGTCGCTCGCGGCCATGGCCACCCGCAGCCTGGAGACCTTCTAGAACGCCGCCGACGTGCTCGGCGCCGACATCGGGTTCCACCAGACCGGCTACGTCGTCGGCGTCGGCCCGGAGAACGTCGAGGCGCTGCACGCGTCGATGGCCGACCAGCGTGCCGTCGGCGTGCGCACCGAGGACGTCGACCACACCGAGGTCCGCAAGATGTGGCCGGTGGCCGACCTCGAGCCCTTCGGCGCGTTCGCGTGGGAGGAGCGCGGCGGCTACGGCGACGCCTACCAGACCGCCCAGGCCTTCGCGGGCGCCGCCCGCCGTGCCGGTGCGCGCCTCCGGCAGGGCACCACCGTCGCGGCGATCCGCTCGGCCGGCGGGCGCGTCACCGGCGTCGAGCTCGCCGACGGCACCACGATCGCCACCGGCCACATCGTCCTCGCCGCCGGACCCTGGTCGGTCCCGCTGCTCGCGGCCCACGGCGCCGAGCTGCCGATCACCCCGCACCGCGAGCAGATCGTGCTCGTCGACCCCGGCCAGGACCTCGGCCCGGTACCGGTGTTCTCCGACCTGGTCTCGCTGCAGTACATCCGCTCCGAAGGCGCGGGCCAGCTGCTCTTCGGCAACTCCGACCTCGCGGTCCTCGAGCCCGCGGACCCCGACCGCTACTCGAACCAGGCCACCGCGTCGTTCGTCGACATCGCCGTCGACAAGGTCGGGACCCGCCTGCCCGGACTGGCGAACCCGGCGATCTCCTCGACCTACGCCGGCTGCTACGACGTCACGCCCGACTTCAACCCGGTGATCTCCCGGGTCGACGGCCTCGACGGGCTCGTCGTCGCCGCCGGGTTCTCCGGGCACGGCTACAAGATCTCTCCCGCGGTGGGACGGCTCGCGGCCGACCTCGTCGCCGACGGGGTGAGCTCCGACGCCGACATCCCCGCGGAGGACTTCCGGCTCTCCCGGTTCGCCGAGGGCGCCCTGCTCACCAGCCCCCACCCCTACGTCGGCGCCGGCCAGATGCGCTGAGGAGCCCGCCATGGAAATGATCATCCACGAGCGGCGCGACGAGGCCGTCGGCGTCGTCTCGTTGTCCCTGGGCCGCGCCGACGGCGGCGAGCTGCCGACGTGGACCCCCGGCGCCCACGTCGACGTCACGCTCGCCGACGGCGTGGTCCGCCAGTACTCGCTGTGCTCCGACCCCGGCGACCGGCAGCGGTGGCGCCTGGGCGTCCTGCGCGAGCCCGCGAGCCGCGGGGGCTCGGAGTACGTCTTCGACAAGCTGCACGACGGCGACATCGTCGAGGTCGGCGAGCCGCGCAACCACTTCGCGCTCGAGGCGGCGCCGCGCTACGTGTTCGTCGCCGGCGGAATCGGGATCACCCCCCTCCTGCCGATGATCGCCGCTGCGGAGGCCGCGGGCGCGGAGTGGTCGCTGCTCTACGGCGGGCGCACCCGCACCTCGATGGCCTTCCGCGACGAGCTCCACCAGTACGGCGACCGCGTCGTGCTCGCCCCGCAGGACGAGGTCGGCCTCCTCGACCTCAGGGGCCAGCTGATGGCGCCCCGGCCGAGCACGCTCGTCTACGCCTGCGGACCGGAGCCGATGCTCGACGCCCTGGACGTGGCGATGACGGCGTGGCCCGCCGGCAGCCTCCACGTCGAGCGGTTCACGCCGCGGACGATCGAGACGGACGGCGCCGACGACCCGTTCGAGGTCGCGTGCGCGGCCAGCGGCGTCACCCTGGTCGTCCCCCCGGACCGGAGCATCCTCGAGGTCGCGCAGGACCGTGGGCTGCCCGTGGACTTCTCGTGCGGGGAGGGCACCTGCGGGACCTGCGAGACCCCGCTGCTCGCCGGCCGGGCCGAGCATCGCGACTCGCTGCTGAGCGACGAGGAGAAGGCAGACCAGAACACGGTCTTCATCTGCGTGTCCCGCGCCGAGCGCGGCTGCGCCCGGCTCGAGCTCGACCTCTGAGCCATGCGCATCGCCGAGGTGCACGTGTACCAGAAGGATCTCCCGCTGAGCGGCGCGGTCTATCGCATGTCCGAAGGCGCGTACACGGCGCTGGACTCGACGATCGTGGAGATCGTGTCGGACACGGGCGTCTCCGGCTGGGGGGAGACGTGCCCGGTGGGCCCCACCTACGCGCCGTCCCACGCCCTGGGGGCACGCGCGGCGCTGCAGCAGATGGCTCCCGGGCTGATCGGGCTCCCCGTGACGGGCCCGCTGGCGATCCAGCGGGCGTTGCACGGGCTCCTGAACGGACACGCCTACGCCAAGGCCGCCGTCGACATCGCGATCCATGACCTGATCGGCAAGGCCCACGGCCTACGGGTGTGCGACCTCCTGGGTGGCGCGGCGAGTGACCGGGTGGACTCCTACTGGTCGCTGACCGTCGGCGAGCCGGACGACGTCGCCCGCACCGCCGCGGAGAAGCTCGCCGAGGGTTATCCCAGGCTGCAGGTCAAGATCGGCGGCCGGCCGGTCGACGTCGACATCGAAACGGTCCGGAAGGTGTGGGACGCGACGGGCTGCACCCGTCTGGCCGTCGACGCCAACCGGGCGCTGACCTCCCGGGACGCCCTCCGGCTCAGTCGTGAGTGCGCCGACATCCCCCTCGTCCTCGAGCAGCCCTGCAACACGATGGAGGAGATCGCCGCGATTCGCGGGCAGCTGCACCACGCGGTCTACCTCGACGAGAACACCGAATCCGTGGGCCACGTGCTCCGGGCGATCTCCCTCGGTGTGTGCGACGGGTTCGGTCTGAAGGTCACCCGCCTCGGCGGTCTCGGCGCGATGGCCACCGTCCGGGACGTCTGCGAGGCGCGCTCCCTGCCCCACACCTGCGACGACTCCTGGGGCGGGGACATGATCGCGGCCGCCTGCGCCCACATCGCGGCGACGGTCCACCCACGACTGCTCGAAGGCGTCTGGCTGGCCGAGCCCTTCATGGACGGCCACTACGACTCGACCAACCCGGTGCGCGTCGAGGAGGGACGCATCGCGGTGCCGACCGGACCCGGTCTCGGCGTCGTCCCCGACGAGGGCGTCTTCGGGACGCCCGTCGCCTCCTTCGCGTGACCGCACACCCGTCCCGTCCATC
>CADCTH010000031.1 GCA_902805495.1 uncultured Actinomycetospora sp. | reverse complement strand
GTTTCCCGCGTGCCGGCGGAACGGTCAGGCCCCTCCGATCGACCCGATGCTGATCGCGAAGAACAGCCAGAACAGCACCCACCCGACGATCGGGATGTAGCCCAGCACGAGCCCGGCGATCGCCATGCCGTGGCCCGCCTGGCGCCCGCTCTTGGTGTCGCTCCACGCCAGGTGTCCGCAGATCACGGCGCCGATGGACGCGAGGCCGGCGGTGAAGAAGCCGAGGATGCCGCACACGAGGGCCGCGACGGCGAGCCCAGACTGCGGTGGTCCCGCCGCGTACCCCGGCCCGTAGCCGTACTGCGGCCCGTACGCGCCGCCCCCGTACGGGGCCGGGGCGTAGGGGTCGCCGCCGTAGGGCGTGGCGTAGGGGTTGGCCTCGTAGGAGCCGTACTGGCCGGAGCCGTACTGGCCGGAGCCGTACTGGCTCGGGCCGTAGGGGCTCGCCCCGTACTGGCCCGGCGCGAGCGGGTCGCTCGGGTACGGCGAACCGGCGTAGGGGTCCGACGAGTAGGGCGACGGGCCCGAGGCGTCGGGGCGGTCGGCCGAGCCCGAGGAGGGGCCGTCCCACGGCGAGTTCACGATCGGACCGTACAGGCCGGCACGGGACCGGTGGGGCTCGTCACGATGCCCACGTCCCGTGGCGCTCAGAGGCCGGGGACGACGAGGTCGGCGTAGGTGTCGCCGTCGGTGTCGGCGACCGCGACCGGGCCCACCTCGCCGTAGGCGGCGCCGTCGGTGATGGCGGCGTCGCCCCAGCCGTCGGCGTCGGCGTCGAGCACGACCTCGTCGCCCGCGCCGTCGCCGTCGTGGTCGGAGACGGCGTACTCGTCGTAGCCGTCGCGGTCCTCGTCGGCCGACGCGGTCTCGGCGTAGCCGTCGCCGTCCGCGTCCGTGGCGGTGGACTCGTCGTAGCCGTCACGGTCGCCGTCGAACGAGGTCGTGCTGGGCGTGCCGACGGGGAAGGCGAGCAGACCGCCGTCGGCGCCGTACGTGGCGCCGTCGGTGGAGGTGTCGGTGCCGGGGGTGCTCATCGTGATCTCCTCGCCGAGGGTCGGTGTTCTCGACCCTCTGACGGTGGGAGGCCGCGGGGATGTTCCTGACAGGACGGTGGCAGGCCCCGGAGCCGACCAGCTCAGCGCCGCCGGGTCCCGCGGATCGGCTCGACGCGGCGCAGCAGCAGGCTGGTCAGCACCGCGAACAGCACGGTGAGCCCGACGAGGGCGCCGAGGTCGAGCACCCAGGTCAGGGCGTCGTGGTCCCACAACGGGTCGGCCTCGCGGTACGGCGTCGGCAGGCCGGGACCGGCCGGGATCCCGATGGTCGACGCGCCGAGCGCGAACCCCCACCGCGCGGGGACCAGCCACGACAGCTGCGCGAGCACCGGGCTCCCGCCGATCTGCAGCAGCGCGCTGGACAGGATGAACTGCAGCATCGCGAGCAGCACCAGCAGCGGCATCCCGCGGTCGGCGTTGGTGATGGCGGCCGACACGGCGAGCCCCAGCGCCATGCTGGCCACCGCGACCCCGAAGAGCGCGACGACGATCTCGGCGGTGCCCGAGCCCAGGAGGACGGGCTCGTCAGGTGCGGGCCGGTTGAGCATCCCGAGCAGCCCGAGCAGGACGGACTGCACCCCGGTGATCACGATCAGCACCATGAGCTTCGACGCGAGGTACGCCCCGCGCGAGAGCCCGATAGCGCGCTCGCGGCGGTAGATCTCGCGTTCCTTGACCACCTCGCGGATCGACGCCGCCGACCCCATCAGCGCGGCGCCGACGACGAACACGAGCAGCAGGCTGTTCGGCGCCCCGGGGGTGCCGCGTTCCTGGGCCGCCTGCGACAGCCCCGTCTCGCCGGGCAGCGCGTGGGTCAGCACGGCCAGCAGCAGCGGCAGGGCCGCCATGAAGATCGTGTACTGCCGGTCGGCGAGCACCACCGCGAGGTAACGCCGGCACAGCACCGCGAACTGGGTGAGCACGGGCTGCTGGCGCGGCGCCTCGGCGGGGACCGTCACCCCGCGCCCGGGCGCGCGGCGGGCGTCGGCGCCGATGTAGCGGGCCCACTGCGGCGAGCGCCGGAAGCGGTCGGCCCAGTCGACGCCCTTCTCGCGGTCGAGGAGCAGGAAGAGGTCGGCGAAGTCGGTGACGCCGAAGTACTGGAGGGCTTCGCGGGGTGGGCCGAAGTAGGCGACGGTGCCGCCGGGGGCGAGGAGCAGGAGGCGGTCGCAGACGTCGAGGTTGGCGACGTTGTGGGTGACGACGACGACGGTGCGACCGTCGTCGGCGAGGCCGCGCAGGGTGTGCATGACCGACTTGTCGAGGCCGGGGTCCAGGCCCGAAGTGGGTTCGTCGAGGAAGAGCAGGGAGGGGCGGGTGAGGAGCTCGAGGGCGACGCTGGTGCGCTTGCGCTGGCCGCCAGAGAGCGACTCGATGCGCTGCTCGGCCTGCCCGGTGAGGCCGAGCTCGGTGATGACCTCGTCGATGCGGCGGTCGCGGTCGGCGGCCGACACGTCGGTGGGGAAGCGCAGGCGGGCGGCGTAGCCCAGCGCCCGCCGGACCGTGAGCTGCGGGTGCAGGATGTCGTCCTGCGGGACGAGCCCGATGCGCTGGCGCAGCTCGTCGTACTCGGCGTACAGGTCGCGTCCCGCGTACTCCACGACGCCGTCGTCGGCGGGGCGGAAGCCGGTCAGCGCGCGCAGCAGGGTCGACTTGCCCGCGCCCGAGGGGCCGACCACCGCGAGGAGGCTGCGCTGCGCCAGCGAGAACCCGACGCCGGAGAGCAGCGTCTTGTCGCCCACCCGCACGGCGAGGCCCTCGGCGCGGAACCCGATGTCGCCGGTGTCGACGTGCTCGACGAGCCTGCCGCCACCGTCTTGGCTGTCCTCGAGGTGGAACAGCGCGTGCCCGATACCGATCACCGACGTCGGTGTGACGGGCGCGCGCCGGACGCGGGCGCCGTCGACGAACGTGCCGTTCGGGCTGCCGAGGTCGACGATGTCCCACCCGTGGCCGGGGCGGCGCACGAGCTCGGCGTGGTGGCGGGACACGAGCAGGTCGGCGACGACGACGTCGTCGTCCTCGGCGCGGCCGATCCGCACCCGTGGCGGCGTACCCGCCCCGGCCCGCGGCAGGTCGGCGGTCGACGAGAGCTGGTGCACCGCGGAGAGCCGGCCCTGCGCCGACGAGCGCTCCGCGGCCGGGACGGTGGCGCCGTCGAACCGGGGCGGGGTCGCCGGACGCCCACCGGGCGGCGGCGTGGGCCGCCCCGGGGGCGGTGCGTGCGGCGGCGGTCCCTGCGGGGCGCTGGGGTCGGTGGGGTCGGTGGCGCGC
>CADCTH010000030.1 GCA_902805495.1 uncultured Actinomycetospora sp. | reverse complement strand
GACCTCGCCGCCGTGGCCTGCGCGCGCGGGAACCTGCCCGGCGCCGCCGGGGTGCACCGGGGCGACCTGCTCGCCGCCCTGCCCCCGGACCTCGCCGGGCGGGTCGACGTCGTGGTCGCGAGCACGCCCTACGTGCCGACCGACGCCGTCGCCGCGATGCCCGCCGAGGCGCGCGAGCACGAGCCGCACGCGGCCCTCGACGGCGGCGGCGACGGGCTCGACGTGGTGCGCCGGCTCGCGCACCAGGCGCCGGCGTGGCTGCGCGGCGGCGGGCACCTGCTCGTCGAGTGCGCGGAACACCAGGCCGGGGCGGCTCGCGAGGCCCTGACCGGTGCGGGGTTCACGGCGGCGGTCGCCCGGGACGAGGAGCGGGACGCGACCGTGGTCGGCGGTGTCCTCGCGCTCCCGGATCCCGGGTGCCCGCAGGGCCAACATCGCCTGTTCGTGGAGGTCAGGGTGCTCGGCCCGGTCGATGTCGTCGTCGACGGTCGCGGCCTCGCGCTGCGCAGCGCCCGCCAGCTCACCGTCCTGGCCGTGCTCGTGGTGCACGCCCGCCGGACCGTCCCGGCCGAGGTCCTGATCCGGGCCCTGTGGCAGGAGTGGCCGCCGACCGCGGCGCGCGGCTCCCTCCACGCGCACCTCTCCCGGCTGCGCGCGGCGCTCGCGGCCCACGGCGCCGCCGGCCTCCTGCGGACGGAGGCCGCCGGGTACGTGCTCGACGTCGACCCGCAGCAGGTGGACGCCCTGGTCTTCGAGCAGCGGGTCCGCGAGGCCCAGCGCCGCCTCCCGGACGACCCCGCCGCCGCGCTGGCCATCCTGGACGACGCCCTCGCGCTGTGGGCCGGGTCGGCGTACGCCGGGGTCGCCGAGCACGAGCCCGTGCGCGCCGAGGCGGCCCGGCTCGAGGAGCTGCGGCTCGACGCGCTCGACGACCGCACCGACGCGGTGCTCGCGCTGGGCAGGCACGCCGAGGTGCTCCCGGACCTCGAGCGGACCGTGGCGCGTCACCCGCTGCGGGAACGGCCGTGGGGTCAGCTCATGCTGGCCCGCCACCGCGCCGGACGGACCGTCGAGGCCCTGGAGGGCTTCCGGCACGTGCGCCGGATGCTGGCCGAGGAGTACGGCCTGGACCCCTCCCCGGCGCTGCGGCGGCTCGAGGCGGAGATCCTGCGCGGGTCGGTGCCGGCGGTGCCGGCGGTGCCGCCGCGACACCCCGGGACCCCGTTGACCAGCTTCGTCGGCCGCGAGGCGGACCTCGCCGAGCTCGACCGGGTGCTGGCGGGCGCGCGGCTGGTGACGCTGACCGGGACCGGCGGCGCCGGGAAGTCCCGCCTGGCCACCGAGCTCGCCGACCGCGTCGCCGCCCGGTTTCCCGACGGGGTCCGGACGGTGGAGCTCGCGCCCGCCCGCGACGGGGTCGCCGTCGTCGACGCGTTCGCCCGGGAGCTCGGCGTCCGGCGTCAGGGCGCCACCCCGCTGACCGACACCCTGGTCGCCGCCCTCCGCCCCCGACGGGTGCTGCTGGTGGTGGACAACTGCGAGCACGTGCTCGACGAGGCCGCCGCGCTGGTCGGGCGGCTCGTCCGCGAGTGCCCGCGGGTGTCGGTGCTCGCCACCTCACGGCAGCGGCTCGCCGTCGCCGGCGAGCACCTCCGGCCGGTCGCGCCGCTCGCCGTGCCGCCCGACGGGTCCACGACCCCGGACGCGGTCGGCCGCGTCGCCTCGGTGCGCCTCTTCGCCGACCGCGCCTCGGCGGCCGACCCGTCGTTCCGGCTCGACGACGGCACGGCCGGGCCGGTGGCCCACATCTGCCGGCGGCTCGACGGGTTGCCGCTCGCGATCGAGCTGGCCGCGGCGCGGGTCACGGCGCTGCGGCCCGCCGACCTCGCCCTGCGGCTCGACGCCCGGTTCGGGCTGCTCACCGGCGGACGGCGGGACGACACCGGCCGGCACCGCACGCTGCGGGCGACCATCGACTGGTCCTGCGAGCTGCTCGAACCCGCCGAGGCGGCCCTGTTCGCCCGGCTCTCGGTCTTCCGCGGTGGGTTCGACCTCGCGGCGGCGGAGGCCGTCGGCGGCTCCGTGGCGGGTTCCAGGGCCGGACGTGCGGACACCGCCGGGCTGCTGGCCGCGCTCGTGGACCAGTCCATGGTCGTGCCCGACCCGTCCGGGACGCAGAGCCGCTTCCGGCTGCTCGAGACCCTGCGCGACCACGGCGCCGGGCTCCTCGACCACGAGGAGCGCGACCGGGTCGAGCGGGCCCACGCCGCGTACTACGTGCAGCTCGCCGAGGCCGCCGACCGCGACGTCCGGGGACGCGAGGAGGCGCGCGGGGTCGCGGCGATCGCCCGCGAGCTGCCGAACCTGCGGGCGGCGCAGCGGTGGTCGGTCCGCGCCGGCGACGCCGACCTCGCCCTCCGGCTCTGCGCGGCCCTGCACTTCTACGCGATCCACCGCCTCCACGACGAGGTCCTCGGCTGGGGCGTCGAGGCGGCGGCGCTGCCCGCCGCCGAGGGGCACCCGCTGCGGGCCTCCGTCCTCGCCTCGGCGGGGTTCGGCGCGGCCCACCGCGGCGAGCGGGAGACCGCCCGGGAGCTGGCGGGCCGCGGGCTCGCCGTGGCGACCGATGCGACCGGCCGCGCCGACGTGCTCGAGACGCTCGCCGCCGTCGACATCTACGAGGGCCGGCTCGCCGACTCGCGGCGGCACGGGACCGCGGCGAGCGAGGTGGCCCGCCGGGGCGGGGACGCGTACCGGGCGCAGTGGAGCAGCCACGTCGCGGCCCTCGCCGCCACCTACGCGGGCGACCGGGACGCGCCCGAGCTGATCGCCGCGGTGGTGGCCGGGGCCCGGGCGCTCGGCAACCCGTCGCAGCGCGCGTGGGCCGCCTACCTGCAGGGCGAGGCCGTCCTGGACCGCGACCCCCGGCGGGCGGCAGACCTGCTGGACGAGGCCGTCGCGCTCGCCGCCCCGGTCGCCAGCCACTTCGTCCACGGGGTCTCCCTCGTGTCGGCGTGCTCGGCCCGCGGGCGGTCGGGCGACCCGCACGCCGCGGTCGCCCCGTTCCGGGACGCGATCGACCACTGGTCGCGGGCGGGCGACCGGACCCACCAGTGGACGACGCTGCGCAACCTCGTCGAGGTCCTGGCGCGGACCGGGGCCGACGAGGCGGCCGCGGTGGTGCTCGCGGCCGCGGCGGTCTCGCCGGGGGCCCCGCCCGTCTACGGGGTCGGCGCGGAACGGCTCGCGCAGGCCGAGCGGTCGCTGCGGCGGCGGCTGGGGCCGGACCGGTTCGCGCGGGCCCAGGAGCGCGGCCGTGGACTGGACGACGACGCGGTGGTGGCCTTCGCGCTCGCGGTCCTCGACGGCCTGGCCGCGCCCTCAGGTGCGGGGCGGGTCCTCGACGGCGAGCAGGTCGTCGACCAGCCGGGGGACGAGACCGCTGCCGTCGAACCGGTGCCCGACCTCGACGAACGCCCGCAGCTCGCGACGGATGAGCTCGCCGACGGGCCCGGGGTAGCGCGCCCCGGCCGCGCCGATCGCGGCGGCGACCCGCCGTAGCGGGTCGTCGTAGGGGCACCGGGCGGGCGCGGTCCCGACGCCGCCGGCCCAGCGCTGGGCGAACCACGTGGGGAACCCCCGGTCCCCCCGACCGTCGACACCGACCACGGCTCCGTTCGCGTCCATGCGGCGAGCGTGCTCCGGTCCGCTTGCACGGCGCTTGCGCGCGCTACTCCCCCCGCTCGGCGGCGCGCTTGCGGCGCTTGCCCTCGTGCATCGCCTGCACGCGGGCCACCGGGATCGTGCGCCCCTCGGCGACGAGCTCGTCGGGGAGCACCTGGGGCGCCGGGTGGGCGGCCGGGTCGGCCCAGGGGTCCGGGCGGTCGGGCGCGGTGCGCACGGTGATCTCGACGGGGACCACCGTGTCGAGCTCGTCCCACGACACCGGGAACGACACGGGCAGGCCCGGGCGCACGCGCGGGCTGTAGACGGCGGCGATCGTCGAGCCGCCGGCGCGCGTGGGGTCCACGAACACCTTGCCGCCGCGGTCGGCGCGGATGAACGCGGTGGTCGTGACGTCCGGGCCGAGCCGCTCGGTGCGCACGGCGAGCGCGCGCGGCGCGCCGGCGACGTCCTCGTGCGTCGGGCCCGGGGCGAGCGGGACGAGCACGTGGACGCCCTTGGCGCCGGTGGTCTTCACGACGCCCCGCAGGCCGGCGTCGTCGAGCGCCCGGCGCACCAGGTGCGCGGCCGCGACGACGGCGTCGAACCCGGCGTCCTCGGGCGGGTCGAGGTCGAGCACGAGGTGTTCCGGGGTGTCCATCGTGTCCGCGCGGGTGAGCGTCGGGTGGTACTCGATCGCGCGCTGGTTGGCGAACCACAGCAAGGTGGGCCGGTCGTCGCACAGCGCGTAGGCGACCTCACGGTGCGAGCTCTCGGCCCAGAACGACACCGTGCGCACGAAGTCCGGCGCGTACTTGGGCACGTTCTTCTGCATGAACGGCTTCTGCCCGCGCAGCGCGCGGACCACCGACAGCGGGCGGCCGGCGAGCGCCGGCAGCAGCCGCGGCGCCACGGCGTCGAGGTAGTCGACGAGCTCGCGCTTGGTCACCCCGGCGCCGGTGAAGAGCTCCTGGTCGAGGTTGGTCAGCGCGACGCCGTCGCGTTCCTCGTCGGGGGTCGCCACCGGGTCAGCGTGGCGGGCCGGACGCTCCCGCGGCAATGCGCCGTCCGGCAGAGCGCGGCGCGGGACCGGCGGCCGGCGCGCCTCGTGCCTGGTCACGGGCGCGGTAGCGCCGGTAGCGTTCTGTGCCCGTCGTCACTTTCGCCCGGGTACGTCGAGGAGGCCCTCATGGACCGCGCCACCGACCGCGACGGCGCCGGGATCGACCGGGCCGGGCAGCGCCGCCTCCTCACCGCAGGCGTCGTCGGCAGCTCCCTGGAGTGGTACGACTTCTTCATCTACGCGACCGCCGCGGCGCTCGTGTTCGGCGACGTCTTCTTCCCCGAGAGCTCCGCGGTGACCGGCACGCTGCTCTCGTTCTCCACCTTCTGGGCCGGGTTCGTCGCCCGCCCGATCGGCGGGATCGTCGCCGGGCACCTCGGCGACCGCTTCGGGCGCAAGCCCGCGCTGGTGTCGTGCCTGCTGCTGATGGGCGTGGCCACGTTCGCCATCGGGCTGCTGCCGGGGGCGGCGACGATCGGGGTCGCGGCGCCGATCCTGCTGGTGGTGCTGCGCTTCCTGCAGGGCATCGCCGTGGGCGGGCAGTGGGGCGGCATCGCCCTGCTGCTCACCGAGAGCGCGGCCCCGCGCCGGCGCGGCTTCGCGGGCACGTTCGCGCAGATGGGCGTCCCGGCCGGAGTCATCCTGGGCAACGGCACGTTCCTGCTGATCGGGGCCCTGGTCGACGACGCCGCCTTCGCCGCGTGGGGCTGGCGCATCCCGTTCCTGCTCAGCGCCCTGCTGTTCCCCGTGGTGCTCTACGTCCAGACGCGCATCGAGGAGAGCCCGGCGTTCGACCAGCTGCGCGCCGAGGCCGCGGAGCGGAACCAGGGCGTGGAGCGGGCCCCGCTGAGCGAGGCGGTGCGCTCGCACTGGCGCACGATCCTGCTCGGCGCCGGCCTCTTCTTCGCCACCAACGCGACCTTCTACATCGCGATCGCCGGGATGCTCGACTACGGCACGCGGATCCTGGGGCTGGCGCGGACGTCGCTGCTCGGGGTGGTGCTGCTCGTCTCGCTAGTGGGCATCGGGGTGATCCTCGCGTCGGGCGCGTGGTCGGACCGGGTCGGCCGGCGACGCCCGATCGTCATCGGGGCGGTCCTGTTGATCGTCTGGGCCTTCCCGTTCTTCTGGCTCATCGACACGGCCTCGCTGGGCCTGATCTTCGTCGCCCTGGCGGTCGGCACCGTCGGGCAGTGCCTGACCTACGGACCCTCGGCGGCGTTCCTCGGCGAGCTCTTCGCGCCGCGTGTGCGCTACTCGGCGATCTCGCTCGCCTACCAGCTCGCGGCCATCCTGATCAGCGGCGGGACCCCGTTCCTCATGGTGCTGCTGCTCGAGGCCACGGGGACCTCGGCGTCGGTGTCGGGCTACATCGCGATCACGGGCCTGCTGACCCTGGGCGCCGCGCTGGCGCTGCCGGAGACGGCGCCGGCGAAGGCGGGGACCACACCGGCCCGGGACACCTCGACGACGTCCTCCTGATCCCTCCCGCCCCGCGGGGGGTCTCGGGAGTGGCGCCGCCCGGGTGAGAGGGTCGCGCCCCGGCACGCGCGGAGAGCCACCGGTGCGCCACGGAGCGCGACCGGGGACCACCCGGACAGACCACTCGTCCGTGACGCCCGCCGTGCCGTTGAGAGGGAGGCACCGCTCTTCGGTGCCCACCGTCGGGAGGAGCAGGGTGGGTCGGCACACGTGGATGGACGTCCGGTCCGGGGCGCGCGAGGGCGTGCAGCGGGCGGGGCGGCGGCTCGGCAGGCGCGCGGCGGCCCTGGGACTCGGACTGGTCGCCCTCGGCGGGCTGGGGGGTGTCGGCGCGGTGGCGATGGCGGCCCCGGTCGCGGCCATGCCGTGCGAGGACAACGTCAAGGCCTGCGCCCGTCTCTCGACCAACGAGGCCTGGCTCTCCGACGGCAAGGGCGCGATCCTGCGCGGCCCGGTGCGGATCAGCCAAGGCGCGCCCGGTCAGGAGACACCGGTCGGCATCTTCGCCGTGCAGCGCAAGGAGGAGGTCCACCTCTCCAAGGAGTACGACAACGCCCGGATGCCGTGGTCGGTCTTCTTCGACGACAACGGCCGCGCGTTCCACGGCGGTGACCCGGCCCGCCAGTCGGCGGGCTGCGTGCGCATGGCCGACCCCGACGCCCAGGCGTTCTACAACGGCCTCGAGGTCTACGACCGCGTGCAGATCGTCCCCTGACCCCCATGTGAGCGAAATTCGCGGTCATCACCGCGAATTTCGCTCACGTACGGAGGCGCAGGGAGCGGAGGCGGTTGAGGGCGGCGGCGACCTCGTGGCGGCGGGGACGGGCGACGTCCTCGCTGCGCCCGTCGAGCAGGGCCTCGAGGCCCCGGCGGTCGAGCTCGGCGTCGAGCAGGTCGAGGCCCTCGGCCAGCGTGATCGTCCCGTCGAGGACGCCGTCGGAGAGCAGCGCGAGCGCCCGCCCGATGCCCGCGACCTGCGAGCGGTCGGTGATCTGCTCGACGGCGCCGAGGTCGATGTCGTCGTCGCCGAAGCTCAGGCGGTCGCGGCCCCGGGCGGTGACCCGCCGCTTGCCTTTGTCCGTCGGGTCCAGTGACGCCGGGTCGACGACGCGCGGCGTGACGGCCGGGAAGCCCGTGTGCTCCACCGCGCGGGACGGGCCCGCCGCCGCGATCTCGTGGGCGCGCGCGGTGACGTCCGACGCGCGGTAGGCGTCCATCATGATCACGGTGTCGGCGACGCCGAGGTAGTCGCCCGACCCGCCCATCACCAGCACCGTCGACACCCCGTGCTCGGCGTGCAGCGGGCGCACGCGCTCCACGAACGGCACGAGCGGCTCGGTGGCGATGAGCTGCTGCATCCGGGCGTCGCGGATCATCATGTTGGTCGCCGAGGTGTCCTCGTCGATGAGCAGCACGTCGGCGCCGGCCTCCACCGCCTCGACCGTCGACGCCGCCTGGCTCGTGGAGCCCGACGCGTTGGTGGTGGAGAAGTCGTCGGTCGGCTCGCCGGACGGCAGGTGCGCGACGAAGGCCGACACGTCGTCGTGGGTCACCGCGCGCCCGTCCTCGGCGCGCAGCTTCACCGCGTCCGGGCGCGTCACGACCTGCTCGCGCCCGTCGCCGGGCACGTGGTCGTAAACGCCGGCCTCCAGCGCGCGCAGCAGCGTCGACTTG